>JANXWU010000195.1 GCA_025350985.1 Spartobacteria bacterium
ACTTCCTTCAACCAATCATTGACCTTCAGTTTTTGCACCGCCTCGGGATTGCCTGCCGAACCCTCCCGCTGCTCCTTTTCTTTTTCCAAAGCACTTGTCTTGGCTTCAAGTTCTACCAGGCGCTTCTTCAACGCCTGAAACTCTTCCTTCGTTTGCGCTTCCGCCTGCGCGGAAAGTAAAAAGCCACCCAGTGCGATCAAAGCGCCCAAGGACTTCTGTTTATAAGTGTTCATGATTCGATTTTTCATTGCGCCAATCTCCGGAAGACCGGTCGATGGGCACTAGATTGCTGGTTGGTTGGTGTCTCCAGTTAGCTGGTCGAAAGAATTATAGTTTCCCCGGCAGGCGCGGCAGCGGCTCGTCCACACGCGTTTTTTCCGTCCGCTCGATGAGCGTCACCTTCGAGTCATGCACGACGATTTGGACTACGCCGAAGCGCAGCGACTCGACTTTTTCGCGCACGATCGAGAGCCAATCGTGGTCGTGGGGTTTAGACTTGGTCGCAGTCATTTTTTCCTATTGCGCGCAGCTTGGAGCGGCTTTGGTTTCGCCAAAAGTCCGCTGACGGCGCGGGGCAGCACGGACGCGAAAGGCAGCGGCACCTTGTCGCGCCGCATTTTGCGGAGCGTGACTTCGATGGTGTCGGCGAGCGTGTAGCGGTCGAGGATGTTGGCGATGGCGTTGCGCACGTCGAACATCAGCATCCGCAATCCGCAATGCTCCTCGTCGGGGCAGGAGCAGCGCTCGTAAGCCGTCTGGCTGACGCAGGAAATCGGCGCGAGCGGCCCGTCGATCAGCCGCACCACGTAGCCAAAGCTGATTAGTTCAGTAGGCTTTGCCAGAAAGTATCCGCCCTTCGTTCCGCGCTTGCTGGCGACCAGTCCCGCGGCTTTGAGTTGTGCCAGGATTTGCTCCAGGAACTTCACGGGAAGCCGCTCCTGCGCTGCCAGCTCGCTGATTTGCATCAACTCCCGCCCGAGCTCGTGCGCGATGCCGAGATCGATCAGCGCCCGGAGGGCATATTCGCCGCGTTTGGAGATTCTCATTCGATACTATACTAGTTCAGAAGGGATTAAAAATAGTGGTTCAATTTCCGGACGCAAGGGATTTTTTGATGGAGGACAAACTTTTTCCAAACTGGCTTTCCCCAGCCCGCCGATCATTCATGCCAGTCTCCCATGACTGCCCGTTGCTTCTTCGCCGCGCTGTTTCTACCTCTGTCCCTCCTCGCCGCCGACCCACGCGGCGACCGTCCTGACGCCAAGCCGTCCACGCCGGCTGAACAATTGAAAATGTTTCATGTCCCGCCGGGATTCGAGGTGCAGCTCGTCGCCGCGGAGCCAGAAATTCAGAAGCCGATCAATCTCAACTTCGACGCTCAAGGCCGGCTCTGGGTCACCGGCAGCGAACTCTATCCGTGGCCGGCGGCAACGGACGCGAACGGCGAGCCGATTCCGAATTTCGCCAAAACCTACGCGGAAATTGCGGACGCCTTTCATGCCAAAGGGAAAGCGCCGGAGATCGTCCGCGAAGGCCGCGACAGCGTGCGCATCCTTTCCGATTTCGATGAAACTGGACGCGCGAAAAAAGTCACAGTCTTCGCGGACAAACTCAACATTCCCTCCGGCATCGAGCCGCTCCCGCGCAAGCCCGGCGGATGGATTCGTCCACAGATTTCACAGATTAACACAGATGGAAAAACGGACGGAGGCACTCCCGGTGATGACGCCCGCGTTCCAAAAAATCTGCGTAAATCTGTGCAATCTGTGGAGGAGAATTCTGCGGAACAAATCTCTGTTCCCAAAGGCGACAGCGCGATTGTCTATTCCATTCCCTACATTTGGCTGCTCACCGATACCGATGGCGACGGCAAAGCCGACAAGCGCGAAATTCTCTACGGCCCGTTCGGCTTCCTCGACACGCACGGCGGCGCGTCGAGTTTCATCTATTGGATCGACGGCTGGATTTACGGCACGCACGGTTTTCGCAATCACTCCGAAGTGCGCGACCGCGGCGGACGCGTCACCGTTTTCGACAGCGGCAACACCTT
>JANXWU010000176.1 GCA_025350985.1 Spartobacteria bacterium
CGGCCAGATCGGCGACCGGCTCACGATCATGAATTTCGCAGCGTTCTCAGCCGCCGAAGCCGCCGGTCATAAACCACGCGTGCTCGTTTTGAACGAAAAGAACGAAACCGTGCGTTTCGACGGGGGCACGTCCGCACCCGAATTGAAAGTGATTTGAAGCACGCGCCATGACGACCCAGCAAATCCTGTTGCACCCATTCACGCTCGGGCTTGGGCTCGGGCTCGTTTTCACCGCACTCGCGCTTTATCGGATTTTCCGTCTCAAGCTCGACATCACGCGCCTGAAACGCCACCTCAGCGACAAGCTGGAAATCGAAGCCGACTCGCACAACAAGCTGAAACGCGATCTGGACGGGCTGCGGAAAGAAAACGAAAACATGCGCGTGAAAGTCGCGGGCTTTAACGAAATGCCCGACCGCAAACTTCAGCGCGATTTGGAAATTTTCGCCCGCGCCGAAAAGCGGATGCTCATCAATGTGCCCGGCTTTGCGCCTGCTTGGGAAAATGCCAAGCACGCGGCGCACACCGAAATCGAGGACGAGGAGTCTGGCAAGAGCGTCTCGAAGCGCGTCTTCGCGAAATTTTTCGCCGCACCCGGCAAGGATGACAAAGCGCTTCCTTCGACCGAGCAGCCTGCGGTGCCGGAAATTTAGGCCGGGCGGAAGCGAGAAGTCTGGACTGAGCGATCTCTCAAGCTGCCCGCATCATCGATCGGAATTGCACGAAGCTGATCGTCTCGATCAGATCGTCCACATGGAAAGGTTTGGGCAGCAGCGTGCCGTCCACCTTTTTCAGAAACTCGTTCACCTTTGCGTCACCGCGATGCCCGGTGATGAACACGAAACGATCGCACAGGTATGGTTTCGCAGTTTGCACAGCGCGGTAAAACATGTCCCCCGCCAGCTTGGGCATCATCATGTCACAAACGACCACGCCGAAATCGCTGGCCATGACTTCGCGCACGCCTTCCACTCCGTTGTGAACGGCGGTGACCTCGAAGTCGTGCGATTCGAGAAAATCCTTCAGCATCTGCTCGAACTGTTCATCGTCCTCCAACAGCAGAACTTTGATTTGGGGTTCCCGAGCGGGAACGGAAATCACGGCGAGTGCGGGTGATGGCAAAATGGGCTGACTCATTCTCACGACTACAAAGCACCCGGTATGCCATCGCCGCCACGGAGGCCTCTCTCCAGACAAACTGCGGCTCGCATAACCTACGGTCCGGCTTCGGAAACCAACACACAGCGAAAGCCAAAAATCACGTCGCGCTCGCCGTGGTCGATCACGTTGCGATACGAGGAAAGCAGCTCGCCGCGCAGCACCGTCGCCCACGATCCGCCCCGCAGCACGCCCCATCGGCTGCCCGGCTTGTAGGCATCGAAACACCATTCCCACACGTTCCCGCCGACATCGAAAAGTCCCAACCGGTTCGCCTTGAAACTGCCGGCGGGTGAGGTTGTGGGATAGCCGTCGCTGTAACCGTCAATCGCCTGGCTGCGCGGCTTTTTCATCGACGCATCGGCGTAATTGCCCGCACCCGCCGGCGGCGGCCACTGCCGGCCCCACGGATACTCGCCTTTGATCTTGCCATCGCGCGTCTCTGGCGTCGCGCCGCCCTCATCCGGCAGACCGGCAGCCTGACTCCATTCTTTGTCCGTGGGCAGACGATAGCTTTGACCTTCATCGAGGAAGTTTTCGCGTCGCTCTTTTTCGGTGAGCCATTGGCAAAAATCCAGCGCGTCCTGCCAGTTCACCCTCACCACTGGATGCGTCTCGCCTTGCTCGAAGTCAGGTTTCTCAACCGTCCGCGAAACCGCCCGGCAAAAGACTTCCCAGTCTTTGACGCGGGTTTTCCAGACGCACATTCGCACCAGTCCCACGGGCACGAATTTCATTCCGAGAGAGTTTTTCCACGGCGCTCCGGGTTCGGGACTGAGACGCTTTTCAAGCCGCGACGCCAGAAAAGTCTGCTGCTTCGGCTGCACATTTCCTTTGAGCGTCATGGTCTTGAAACCAGCCAGCCTCAACTCGAACGCGGCCTCACCCGGCTTCACGTCTTCGAGCAGCAGCGGCGTTTTTCCCAGTTCCCTGCCCTCGGAAAAAATCCCGGCCCCGCCCGGCGAACTTGTGATTTTCACGCTGCCGTTTCCGAAATCGAACCCAACCGGCGTCGAGCGGTTTTTCACCACCACCACGCTCTGCCGCTGCTCCGGCCAGCCGTCAAACTTCGCCGCCAAATCGTGCGCGCCGGCGGGCAGTTCGATTTCCACCGGCGACTTCCCGCGCGGTTTGCCGTCGGCGAAAATCTCCGCGTCCGAGGGCTCGCTCGTCACCGCCACTTTGCCGGTGGCGAAGTCAAAGGCCTTGATCGCGATCTCGCCGCGTTTGATTTCAATCCGTTCGCGCAACTCCCATTCGTCGCGCCTTGCCACCAGTTCGTAGGCCCCGGTTGGCAGATCGCGCAGCGTCGCCGGCGTCGCCCCACGCTGCGCCGCTTCGTTTTCACCCCGCAACTCAAACTGCGCGCCCGCCGGTTCCGAGGTGATTTGCAGCGAACCTTTGCTCCGCTGCAATTTGAAGGGCGGCAAATCGAGCGGCTTTTTCGTCGCGATTTCCATCTGCGTTTCCACCGGCTCGTAACCGGCCAGCATCACGCGCAGCAAATATTTTCCCGGCTCGATGCCGTCGAATTTGGCCGGACTGCTTTTCATCCGGTCGCCCAGCAAAACCATAGCCCCCGCAGGCTCGGTTTGAATGGTGGCGGAAACGCGCGCGACCACTTCGTTCCGTTTTTCCACCGGCTTGGTCCCGCGGTTTTTCCCGACCAACACCGCCGCCATCGTGGCGACGATCGCACAGCCGATCAGCGCCGGAATCCAGCCCGCGCGCCGCCGCCGCATCGACTCGCCCTTTTCCAGCCGGAGCAAATCCGCTCGCAACTCCTCCGCGCTCGCGTAGCGCTTCGCCGGATCGTTCGCGCACGCCTTCAACAAAAGGTCGTTGAGCTGCAATAGCTGGGGCTTGTCCGAGCGCTCGTCGAGATTCGTGCTCACCGCCGGAAATTCCATCCGGTCTTTGCCCATGCTGATTTCGTAGAGCAGCTTGCCAAGGCTGTAGATATCGGCCTGCGCAGTCCCCGGCCCTTCCGGCGGGACGTAGCCTTCGGTGCCGACAAACGACCGCTGTCCACTCGTCGCCACGAGTCCGATGTCCGCCAGCTTCGGCTCGCCACCGACGAAAATGATGTTCGACGGCTTGATGTCGCGATGCGCCAAGCCCCGCGCGTGCAGCACGCTCAACGCTTCGGCGAGCGACAAGCCGAGCCGGACGCACTCCGCGACCGGCAGCGCGCGATGGGTTTGGATTTCTGCATCGAGCGTTTTCGGGGAGTAATGAATCGGATCGATTTCCTGGCCGGTGCTTTGGTCGTCGGCCAGTTCCATCACGTAGTAAAAAAATCCGGCCGCCTCGTTTTTGCCGACGTGCAAAATGTCCACGAACCCGTGATGCGCCCGCGAGATCGGCTCGAATGCTGACATGCCGGCGAACTCGCGATTGAACGCGCGCTCGTTTTCAAAGGTGCTGCGATGCACCAGCTTCACCGCCCGCAAGGCACCCGTCAGGCTGCGCGCGAGCCAGATCTCGCCGTACGATCCGCGACCGATCACGCGCAAAACTTCGTGGTCGGGAATGGCGGGAGCCACAGGCTTGATGATTGCGTTGGCCATGCCGCTGGGCGCAGGTTATCCCGCCCGGTTTTTCAAACGCAGCACTTCTTCCAGCAACGGAAGGTGGGCGATGTCCTTCGGCCTGCGGATCGCGGTTTTGCTTTTGATGATCGATTGGAGGGGCAGCACAGCCACGCGCGCTCCATGCAATTCGATCCGCACCGCCTTCTTGAATTCCGAGGCGAAACTTCGCAATCCGTCGATGCGGTAAAGGAAATTGACCAGCGTGTCATCGCTCAGAGCCACGACCGTCCGCGCCAGGATGGTCGCCCCGAGTCGCTGACAAAGGTCCAAGACCTTGACGTATTGCCTTTCCGGCAGATCGATCCAGAGGTCTGTGTCGAGGGTTGTCGCAGGGACGCCTTGCAAAATCGCCGCCGTCATTCCGGCAATTTGAAACCGAATTTTTTCCTCTCCGAGCGCGTGGATAAGCCGAGCGATCGGAGGAAGCCCATGTGCATGTCCCACCGTTCTTGCGGAGTCGCTGAAAGGCTTCGGGCGAACAGGATTCGTTCGTGCTCGCTCAGTTTGGGATCGCTCTCGAGCTTTTTGAGCATCCGCTCGAATCGTCTTTTTTTTTCCACTGCCGCGAAGTTTACACGGCTTCCAACGGGCAATCAATCCGCGTGCAACTACGGCCGCGCGCGCTCGAGGCTGCCGATTTCCTTTTTTAACAGCGACGACACGCGGTGCTTGGCCAGATAAACCTGCGCGATGCTCACGCGCAATTCGTCGGCCACTTTGCGCGCGGGCCACTGCTTGAGCACGTAGCAATCGAAGATTTGGTACTGCTTCGGATCGACTTTTTTCTTCACGCGCTCGGTCGCCGTGCGCAGCAGATTTTTTCGCCACTCCTCGTCCCACACCGCGTCGAAGTTAAACTCGGCGGCATCGGGCAGGCGCTCAATCGTCGCCGTGCGCCGTGTGCCTCTGGAGGTGCTCCGGCTGGAAACCTGCGCGGGTTTGCGCTTGCGAAACTGATCGCCGATGCGCCAGCGCGTGATGTTTAAAAGCCAGCCTTTGAACGAACCGATCGCCGGATCGTATTTCAACTGCTCGATCTTTTTCGCGACGGTGATGAGCGTCTCCTGCACCACCTCCTGCGCTTCGGTCTCGGTGAGCCCCGCCTTGCGCGCCGCCCCGTGAATCAGCTTCCAGTAGGCGTCGAAAAATTCCTGCCAGCGCTTCTGGTCGCCCCAATCGCCGAGCCGCTCGACGAGGCTGCGGCGGGTGGCGAGAAAAGTGGCGCGGGTCATGAGGTTGCCGGTCAGAGATAGCACATTCGCGCTGGGAGACGCCGCGCAAAAATAATCCGCAGTTCGCTGAAAGATTCGCCGGCGTCGCACCGTATCGATGGCTGGAACTAATATGCTTACCCGCCGTCTCAAATCGATCGTCACCGCCGCCGTCACTGGATTTTGCCGCCTCCCCACTCACCTTTTTGGAAGGGTTTCATGGACGCCCCCGCCGTGGTGGCCGCGTGTCGGCGGAGCCGCGGCGGGAAGCGTGCGGCGACATCCAAACATCGCGGGCGCGGTCGTGCTTTTTGCGATTATCGCAGGGGTCGGCGGCTGGCGCGCTTGGGATTGGCATCAACGGCAGCCGCAGCCGCGAAAGGTCGCGTTTCGCATCGATCCCATCCCGGTGACGAAACTCGAAAAGGAACTTCACCCCGCGGACATCACGCTTCATTTCAACGACTCGGCGGCCAGACTCGAAGACCTCTCCGCCCGCTTCGACAAAGGCGTCCGGCCCGATCCGAAACTGCAAAAGCCGCTCGACGAACTGTTGCAAAAAAGTCTCGGCGCGAGAATTCACCTCAGCCCCGCGGCGGAAGGAAACTGGTCTTGGCAGAACGACGCCACGCTCGTCTTTCATCCCAAACAAGACTGGCCCGCAGGGCAAAAGTATCGCGTCGCGCTCGACAAGACTTTGTTCCCGACGCACGTCCTGCTGGATCGCTACCAAGCCGAAGTCGTCACGCCGCCGTTCACCGCTTCGATCAAAAGCTTTGAGTTTTACCAGGACCCGCGCGACCCGGCGGTGCGCCAAACCGTTGGGACTTTGGAATTCACGCACCGCGTCAATCACGCCGACCTCGAAAAACATCTCGCGCTCGCGATGCTCGGACACTCGTCGGTTTTCAAAAAAGAAAACACCGCGCAGCCGCTTACGATCACCTACGGCCTGCATGATCGCGTCGCCTACGTCCGCAGCGCGCCGCTCGTTTTGCCGGAGCGCGAGGACTTCATGAAACTGACGCTCGCCAAGAATCTCGCGACGACGCAAGGCGACGCCCGCACCAAAGACGGCCACGAAAAAAAAGTCCGCATCCCAGACCTCGCGAGCTTTTTCAAAATCACATCCGCCACGGGCCGTATCGTCCGCAACCAAACCGGCGAACCCGAGCAGGTGCTCATCGTCGAAACGACAGCCGAGGCGAAATCGGAGGACATCAAAAAAGCGCTGCACGTTTTTCTTTTGCCCAAGCCGAAAACTGAAAAGGCAGAGATCGGAAAACAGCCCGCGCAAATTGGCGCGGAGGACGAGGAGGAAAAGCCCGAGGGTCACGACGACCCGGTTGAAGATGGCAACCCTTACGCGGACAGGACCACCGAGGAAGACGAGAATCAGCAATCCAAGTCTGAAAACTCCTCCGAAGCGCGTTGGGAAAGTCCGTCCGAGATCGACGAAGCCTTGGTGCGGCACGCGAAGCGGGTGAAGTTCACGATCATCCCGTCCGAGCACGAGCACTCGACCGTTCACACTTTCAAAATTCACGTCGAGGCGGACGGTCAGCTTTTTTTGAGGATCGACAAAGGCGTGCGCGCGCTCGGCGGTTTCCCGCTGGCCGACGATTACGCGGAGCTCATCACCGTGCCCGCGCCGCCCGCGGAAGTGCGCTTCCAAGGACATGGCGGGGTGCTCGCATTGAGCGGCGAGCGCAAGCTGCTCGTCGCCTCGCGCGCCGTGCCGATGATCGACTTTCAAATCGCCCGCGTCGCCACGAATCAAATCAACCACCTCGTCAGCCAGACCGAGGGCCGCTTCGAGCATCCGCGCTTTCTCAACGGCACGTTCGACGAGGAAAATATCGCCCGCCTCGCCAGCGAGCGGCACGCGATCAATTTCGACACCAAGTTCAAGGCCAAATACTCGGCGTTCGATTTCTCGAAACACCTCCAAACCCCAGCGGATGGCGGCAGTGAGCGCGGGTTATTTTTCGTCAAAGCGCGCGGTTGGGATTCGGTGAAAGACAGACCGATTCCGGGAATCCGCGACGGGCGGTTCATCCTGATCACCGACATCGGAATGCTCGTAAAAAAGAACGCCGATGACAGCAGCGACGTTTTCCTCGTGTCGATCAAAACCGGCGAACCCATCGCTGATGGGAAAGTCGAAGTGCTCGGCAAAAACGGCGTCCCGCTCGCCAGCGCCATGACCTCACCGGAAGGACGCGCCACGCTGCCCCCGCTCTTCAAGGCATCGCGAAAAAAGGAGGAAGCCCGGCACGAAAAAGAGCCGGTGGCCTTTGTCGCTCGCCAGGGCGAGGACGTGGCCTTCATGCCGTACGACCGCGAGGATCGCGCGCTGAACTTCTCGCGCTTCGACATCGACGGGGTGGAGAACGTCTCGTCCGAACAACTCGATGCGTTCGTCTTCACAGAGCGCGGCGTTTACCGGCCCGGCGACGACGTGCATATCGGCCTGATCGTCAAACAGCGGAACTGGCGCGGCAAGCTCGACGGCCTGCCGGTCGAAGTCGAAGTGCTCGACGCGCGCGGGCTGCGCGCGCAGGTGAAAAAACTCGCGCTGCCGTCGTTGGGGTTCGCCGAGATGACCTTTGCCACACGTCGGAATCGCCGACCGGCGACTACAACGTCAACGTCTATCTCGTCCACCACGGGAAGCGCGACACGATGCTCGGCCACGCGAGTTTCCGCGTGAAGGAATTCCTTCCCGACCGGATGAAAATCGAAACGCGGCTTTCAAAACAAACATCCCGCGGATGGGTCAGTCCCGAGAACGTGCAAGCTTTCGTCACCCTGCAAAATCTTTACGGCACGCCGGCCACCAACCGTCGCATCGCCAGCCGAATGGTGCTCTCGCCGCGCGGTTTTCAGTTCGAGGGATTCAAAGGTTACCTCTTTCACGACCCGCTTCGGGACGAGAAAAAACAGATCAACACCGAGACGGTCGAACTCGGAGACAAGACCACCGACGACGACGGAAAAACCACGATTGACTTGAATCTCGAACGCTTCGCCGACGCGACTTACGAGATGATTTTCGCGGCGGAAGGCTTCGAGGCCGAGGGCGGGCGCAGCGTGAGCGGCGACACCTCGCTGATGATCTCCGCGCTGCCACACGTCGTGGGCTATAAGACCGACGGCGAGTTGAACTATCTGCCGATGGGCCGTGAGCACGCGATCGATTTCATCGCCATCGATCCCGCGTTGAAAAAGGTCGCACTCGGCAAACTCAAGCTCACTTTAACAGAGCAGATATTCCTTTCGATCCTCGCCCGGAAAGAGAACGGAAACTACGGCTACGAGTCGGTCAAAAAAGAGCGGCTGGTGAAAACGGAAACGGTGCAGATCAGCGCGGAAGGCTGGAAATATGCGGTTCCCACGGCCACTCCTGGGAATTTCACGCTCGAACTCCGCGACGAAAACGAGCGCCTGGTGAGCAAGTTGTGTTTCTGCGTCGTGGGTGGCGGAGACGTGTCGCGGTCGCTGGAGAAAAACGCGGAACTGGACGTGAAACTCAACCGCGCGCAATTCAACTCCGGCGACGAAATCGAGATCGCCATCACCGCGCCCTACACCGGCAGCGGGCTGATCACGATCGAGAGCGACAAAGTCTACGCGCACGCCTGGTTCAAGAGCAGCACGACGGCCAGCGTGCAGCACATTCGCGTCCCGGAAGGTCTCGACGGGACGGGTTACGTGAACGTCTCGTTCATCCGAGCACTCGACTCGAAGGAGATTTTCATGAGTCCGCTCAGTTACGCGGTCGTGCCGTTCTCCGCGAACAAGGAAAAGCGCCGCCTGCGGGTTGAATTGAACACGGCAAAACTCGCGAAGCCGGGCGAGCCGTTTAAGATCGCCTACAAGACCGATCGTCCCGGAAAGATCGTCGTGTTCGCGGTCGATCAGGGGATTCTACAGGTGACCGGCTACCAGTTACCGAATCCGCTCGATCACTTTTTCCAAAAGACCGCGCTGGTAGTTCGCACGTCGCAAATTGTCGATTTGATCCTGCCGGAATTTTCGCTGCTGCGCGCGGCCTCGGCGCCGGGCGGCGACGGGGACATGCGGCTGAATCCGTTTAAGCGCGTGACGGAAAAGCCCGTGGTGTTCTGGTCGGGCGTGATCGATGCGGACACGACGGAACGCGAGGTCAGTTACGATGTGCCCGATTATTTCAACGGCACGCTCACGGTGATGGCGGTCGGCATCGCACCCGATGCGACCGG
>JANXWU010000240.1 GCA_025350985.1 Spartobacteria bacterium
GTCCGTGCGGACAGCAGTAGGGCAATTCGCAGGCCAGCAAATCCTGGATCAGCCTCACCAATTCCGGCTCGCGCAGGAAGTCGTTCGCCTTCACCGCGTGCCGGCAAACGGTCTTGACGATCACGTCTTCGCCCAGCCGCAACTTCGAGGTCGTCGCACTCGTCTCGCGCAGTTCGTCGATGATTTCGCGGATCATTTGCAGCGGCTCACCGGCGCGCAGGAATTGCGGCAGCGCGTCGATTTTGAATGTGCCGGCGCCAAACGGTTCGATGCCGATGCCCATCTTTTGAAGGGTCGCCGCGTTCTGCAAAATCCAGTCGCCGTCGCGCGGACCGAGTTGGATCGTGAGCGGCATGAGCAGCCGCTGCGACGGCACGTCGAGCGCCTCCATGCGCCGGCGTAATTCCTCAAACAAAATTCGCTCGTGCGCCGCGTGCTGATCGACCAGCACCAAGCCGGAGGCATTTTCCATCAGAACGTAAACTTTTCCCAACACTCCCAGAATGCGGAAATTTTCGAGCGCGGAATGCGGAGCGCGGAGCGCGGAATGATCGCGCGCGAAGGTCGTTGGCGCGGCCGACGATTCCGGTGCGGCTGCGGGTTCCGTTGGCTCAGGATTGGAGGCGGCCGGTTTTTGCAACGGCAAGGACGACCAGTCGTGGCGCAGCGAAACCTGCTCGCGTGCATCAATCAGCGGAGGCGTTTCGGGAAAAGCGGAAATCGGATCGTGGAATGCGGAAAGATTTTTTGTGCGGCCTGTCTCTTCGCTTTCCGGTTTCCGGTCTCCGGTTTCCGGTTTCTGAAAAGTTTGCGACCAGCTTCCGCGATCGGACTCGAGGGCACGCCGCGTCGCTTCCACCACAGCCTCGCGCACGGGGCGCGCATCGCGGAAACGCACTTCGCGTTTGGCCGGATGCACGTTCACGTCCACCGCGGACGGATCCATTTCGATGAACAAAAACGCGACCGGGTGCCGCCCCCGCATCAGCGCGGTGTGGTAGCCCTCGCGGAGTCCGAAATTGACCGTTGTGTTCTCGACTGCGCGACCGTTGATGAACACAAACTGCTGCGCGCGTGACGAGCGGCTCACTCCGGCCTTGCCGATGAAGCCGCGCAGGGCGAGACCGTGCAAATCCTGCGCGGGAATTTCGAGCAGTTCGCGCGCGATTTGTGAACCGCAGAGATCGCGGATGCGGTCGAGCAGGCTCGCTGCCGGCGGCAACTGCCACACCAGCCGCGCGTCGCTCACCAGCACGAAGCCGATGTCCGGATGACCCAGGGCTTGCAGTTGAAGCTGATGCTCGACGTGGCTTTGCTCGGTGTTTTCGGTGCGCAGAAATTTCCGGCGCGCGGGCAGATTATAAAACAGCGAGCGGACCTCGATTTGCGTCCCCGGCGCTTCGCCGCAGTCGCGCACGGATTCGAGTTTGCCGCCACTGACGACCACCTCGGTCCCGGCCAGCGCGGCGTGCTCCCGCGTGGCGAGTCGGAAGCGCGAGACGCTGGCGATGCTCGGCACCGCTTCGCCGCGAAAGCCTAGCGTCGAAATCGCCGCCAAATCCTGCCCCGTGCGAATCTTGCTCGTCGCGTGTCTTTCCAAGCACAGCAGCGCGTCGTCGCGGTCCATGCCGATGCCGTCGTCGATCACGCGCACCAGCGAAATGCCGCCCCGGTTCACCGCGACTTCGATCTTTTTGGCCTTCGCATCGATGGAGTTTTCCACCAACTCCTTCACCACTGAGGCGGGACGCTCGACCACCTCGCCCGCCGCGACCTGGCAGGCGACTTCTTCGGGCAGGAGTTGGATGCGGCTCATCGGGAAATTTGGCGATGGAGTGACGGGGGAACTGGTCGCTTTGAGTGAAGGCGCAACTTGGAGTGAATCGACAAATCAACAAGTCAACAAACCATGCTTATCCGGTTGGTGGACAACGCTCCGGAAAATCAGGGTGAAAATAGCCCAGCGCTTCAGCGCTGGGAACTGCGGCCCCCGAACGAAAAGAGTCCCGCAGGGACGGAAGAACCGCTCCTGCCGTCCCTGGCGGGACTTGGCCCGCTGCCACGCCGCCAACCCAGCGCTGAAGCGCTGGG
>JANXWU010000294.1 GCA_025350985.1 Spartobacteria bacterium
TCGGAACGCGTGGCGTTCACGCTGCCGGAATCATCGGACGACAAGCCGGTGAATCATCCCGGCAATATCGTCGCCGCATACCAAGCACTGGCGGAGCTTCGCGGGATTCCGGTCGAGGAACTCGCCGGACGGGTGGCGGAAAATTTCGAGCGCTGGTTTGGCTAGCCGGGCGTCGAATCACTCCGCTGGTTTTTGCGGGGTCTCCGCCGGGAGCGCTGCCGGTTTCGCTTTCGACGCGCGTTTGAGGAGGTTGAACAAATCGCTGTCGGTCGAAAGCACGAGTGTCGAATCGCGCGCGAAGATTTTTCGATACGTCTCCATGCTTTTCAGGAACGCGTAGAACTCCGCGGCTTGCGGATTTTGCGTGTACGCTTTCGCGTAGATCTCCGTCGCCTTCGCGTCGGATTCGCCGCGGATCGTCTGCACTTTTAGATATGCCTCGGACTGGATTTTGTCCAAATCGCGCGCGCGCTGACCGGCGATGCGCGCGGCGGCGCCTTCGCCTTCGGAGCGGAACATCTGCGCGATTTGGGTGCGCTCGCTGATCATCCGTTGGTAGATGCGCGAGAGCACTTCCGGGTTGTAATTCACACGCTTGAGCCGCAGGTCGAGCAACTCGATGCCGAACTCGTCCAGCTTTTTCGCGGCGGCGGACTTGATGTCGTCCTCGATCTTGAGCCGGCCGTATTCGATCGGGTGCAACACGCCGATGCTGCCGGTGCCGGTGGGTCCGCCTTTAAGCGTCTCGTCGTGAATGGACTGGCGGTTCTTGTCGGTGCGCACGATTTCGATGAGCTCGTGCTTCGCGATGGCGTTCCGCGTCTCGCCGCCGAGGATGTCGTCCAGCCGCGATTGCGCCGCGCGCTCGTCATGGAAGCGGACGAAATAAGTTTTCGCGTCCTTGATCCGCCAGCGGGCAAACATATCGACGTGGATGTAAGTCTTGTCCTTCGTCGGGATCGCGACGGGCGCGCCGTCCCATTCGAGGAAGCGTTTGTCGATGCGATTCACCGTCTGTACGAATGGCGTTTTCCAATGCAGCCCCGGCTCGGTGATCGGCTCGCCCACGGGCTGGCCGAACTGCGTGATGATCACCTGCTCCGTCTGGTTGATGGTGAAATAGGAACCGGCGAGCGCGATCAAGACCGCGAGCACCGCGACGATGGAAAGAAAAGTGGCGAAGCTGCGGTTCATTATTTGATCTCCCCTTTGCCGGACAGCGGCAGGATCGGCAGCAGTTGCCGCAGCGACTCATCGACAATGATCTTCGGTCCCATCAACGGAATCACCTCGCTCATGGTTTCGAGATAAAGGCGGGTGCGCGTGATCTCGGGTGACTTGGTGTATTGACCGAGCATCGCGGTGAAAGACGCCACGTCGCCCTCGGCTTCGTTCACGCGTTTGAAGCGGTAACCCTCCGCGTTCTGCACCGTTTGCTCGGCTTCGCCTTTGGCCTTCGGCACGGCCTTGTTGTATTCGCCGTTGGCGATGTTGATCGTGTTCTCGCGATCCTGCTGCGCCTTGTTCACTTCGTTAAACGACTGCTGCACTTGGCTCGGGGGGTTCACGTTTTTGAGCTGCACCTGATCGATCCGCACGCCGAGTCCGTAGCGTTCCGCGTAGCCCTGCATCCGCAGCAGCGCCGCGATTTCGATCTCCTGCCGGCCGATGGTGATCACTTCATCGACGGTGCGGTCGCCGACGACTTCACGCATCGAGGCCTCGGAAATATCGCGCAGCGTCTGGCCGGGATTGCGCACGTCGAAGAGATATTTTTTCGGGTCGTCGATGCGGTATTGGACGACCCATTCGACCAATGCCGCGTTGAGATCGCCGGAGACCATTGATTTTTCCTCGTCCTGCTGCCGGCCTGCCTGATTCGGGTTTGTGTAACCCGGGGTGTAGAAACCGAACTCCAGTTTCAACAGGCGCCGCGTCGGGAGCACGGTCACGGAGTCCACGCTCAACGGCATTTTGAAATGCAATCCCGGCTCAACTGTTTTCAAATACTTCCCGAAGCGCAGCACGACTCCCTCGGACTCCGCGCCGACGGTGTAGTAGGAAGTCCAGACGAGGATGAGGAGGAAAACGCCAAGGACGACGCTGCGGATGAGGGCGGGCGAAGGCAGCGGGAGATTGAACTCGGGAAGCTGTTGGGGGAATTTGGAAACCGGGAGTGCCATGGGAAAAGGAGGCTAGGGGATGGACGGGGAAGCGCAAGCGCGTTGCCAACGTCGCGTCTGGCAGTTTGCCATTGCCCGAGTTGGAATGACGTGAGAATTTTCCGAAGCGAGAACATGGAACCGATCGTCAACCTTCAAGAGAACATCGGCAAAACCGTCGGACGGCGGAAAGCGCCGCGCAATGCGTTTGCCTATGCGATGGGATTGCAGAGCACGGTGGCGACGTTTCAACGAACGCTCAAAAGGGGGCTTTGCCCACGGGGTGTTTACCGTTTTCACTCACACGAGGAGGCAGACGCATGGATGATGAAAATGATCAGCCGGTCTCGTCCGACGACGAGTTAGAGCCTCGCGTTCCGGAGGAGAATGACCTTGTTCTGCTTTGCCGGCGCTTGAACGAACTTGGTGCCCGTTACGTCGTGGTCGGCGGCTTTGCCATCATGGTGGCCGGCCTGCCCCGCACCACGGGTGACATTGACCTGCTCATCCGCACAGATTTGGAAAATGAGGCGCTCGTTTTCAAGTCGCTCGAAACACTTCCCGACAAAGCCGTCCTCGAACTCGAGCCCGGCGACGTGAGCAAATACACCGTCGTCCGCGTCGCCGACGAGATCTTGGTCGATCTCATGCAGTCCGCGTGCGGCATCGACTACGACGAGGCGGCGAAGGATGTGGTGATCCACGAAGTGCGGGGAGTTGCGATTCCCTTTGCGTCGCCGCGCCTGCTCTGGCGGATGAAAAAACCGACGATGCGCGAGAAGGACGCGGGTGATCTGGTATTCCTCCGGGAGTGGTTTCGGCAGCGGGGCGAGGAGCCGCCGGAGTGTTGATGGTCGTTCAAGGCTCGGGAAAATCCGCGGCGTAGCGTTTCAGCAAAGCGGCCACGTCATTCGGCACGAGGTAGATTTTTCCGCGGACGGTTTTCGTTTCACCCGGCTGCAAACCGCCGAGCCGAAAATCAGAGTGCAGGCAACGCGCGACGCCTTGGAACAACTCCTGCCACGGCTCCCACGCCGTCGCGAAGATCAGCTTCTCGTCGCGGTTGAAACAGCCGATCAAGCCGTTGCTCGGCACGAGCGGATTGAGCGGGCGGGGATTCACATCGGTGCGCGGGACCTTCGCCGGACACCAGACCTGGCCGGGCGTGTAGCGCGCTTTTGTCATCCATTGCGGCGTCGGCATCCTTGTCAGTTTTCGATCGAGGAAAATGAAACACTTCGGCAGGTAATCCTCCGGCGCGTTGCCGGCGGCGGTGAAGCCGGTGAACGGCCCGAGGCGCACACAAGCCTGCGCCCAATGCGCCTCGCTGGGTTTCTCCGTCGGGTTGCGCGCGACGAGGCGGAAATCGACCTCGTCGTCCTTCGCCGTGATTGTGTGCTCGACGGTGACGCCGTCCGCGAGCGTGTCGCGCAGCCTCAACGTCCGCGCGTCGTCGCTCAACGAGAGGAGTTCGGAGCGATGCGGAATCACCGTCTGCTTCACCCAGTCGGCATCGGTCGAGTTCGCGCGGCAGTAGGCTTCGAGATAGTTGATGCGAATCTCGCCGCCCGGCAGCCGCGCCCCGCGGACGACGAGCCAGTTGGCATCGCGCGCGAGCGTTAGCGCGGGATCGTCGGTGGCGCGTGCGGTTGTGGTCAGGGCAAATAAAGTGGCGAAGAGAGAAGGAACGCGCATGGAGGAACTAGAGCTTGGGACGAGTCAGAATCCAAACACGGTTGTTCTGAGCGTAGCCAGGAATCCACAGAGGGTTGCTCTTGAATTCCCGCCTGCGCTCGCCTTTCATCGGCCCATGAAACTCCTCCCGTTCCCACGTCTCGTTTGCGCCGCGTTGTGCGCGCTCGCTTTTTTCCACACTCGCGCCGAAGCCGCCGGCTCGGAGTTGCTCGTCTATTTCGGCCCCTACACGGATGCGAAAACCAAAGGCATCTACGTCTCGCGCTTCGACACGGCGACGGGCAAGCTCACCGAGCCGGAACTCGCGGCGGAATCGAAAAGCCCGAGCTTTCTCGCGGTGCATCCGACGAATCGCTTCCTCTATTCCGTGAATGAAGCCGGCGACGGGAAGGAGAAAGGCGTGAGCGCGTTCGCGATCGATGCGCAGTCGGGCAAGCTCACGGCGCTCGGCCAGCGTCCCTCGGGCGGGGGCGGGCCGTGCCATCTCGCGCTCGATCCGAGCGGCAAATGCGTGGTCGTCGCAAATTACAACGGCGGCAGCGTCGAGGCGCTGCCGATTGGCGACGACGGCAAGCTGGGCGAGCCGACGGCATTTATTCAACACACTGGATCGAGCGTCGATCCCGCGCGTCAGAAAGGTCCGCACGCGCACTGCGCCGCGGTCGATGCGGCAGGGAAGTTCGCGTTCGTGTGCGACCTCGGCCTGGACAAGGTGCTCATCTACAAACTCGACGCGGCGAAGGCGACGCTCACGCCGAACGATCCGCCGTCGGCTTCGGTCGCGCCGGGCTCGGGGCCGCGTCACCTCGCGTTTCATCCGAACGGAAAATTTGCGTACGTCATCAACGAAATGGGCGGGACGATGACGGCGTTCAGCTACGACGCCGGGCATGGCGCGCTGAAGGAATTGCAGACGATTTCGACGATGCCGGAAGGTTACTCTGGGGAGAAATGGTGCGCCGAAGTCGCCGTGCATCCGTCGGGGAAATTTCTCTACGGCTCGAATCGTGGGAACAGTACGCTCGTGGTGTTCGGGATTGACCAGAGCACGGGCAAACTGAGCGTCGTCGAGCACGTGCCGACGCAAGGCAAGGCGCCGCGCCACTTCGGCATCGATCCGACCGGCGCGTATTTGTTCGCGGCGAATCAGGATTCGAGCAACATCGTCGGCTTCCGCATCGACCCCGCGACGGGACGTTTAACGCCGACCGGACAAACGCTCGAACTCGGCAAGCCGGTTTGCATCGTGTTTGTGCCAGCGAAGTAAAGGACGGGGTTGCACCGGTGGTTGCGAGTTGAGCGGCTGAGGACGCCGCAACCTCTGTCTCGATGTTGCGCGATCGGTCCATTTCCGAGACAAAAAAGTGAAACGCCACCTTTGCGCCGAGCCTTGGTTTCTGGTAATCTGACGCCTGAATTCATTCGTCCCCCGTCTATGAAAATTCACTTCTTGTCTGCTTTTACTCTCCTCGCAGGCGTCCTGTCCTCTCTGGCCGCCGATCCGACGCCGGAACAAATCGCTTTTTTTGAAAGTAAAATCCGCCCGATCCTTGCGGACAAATGCTACAAATGCCACAGCGTCGAGCAGGGCAAGGCCAAGGGCGGGCTCACGCTCGACACGCCCGATGGGGTGAAGAAAGGCGGCGAGGATGGCCCGGCGCTGGTCCCCGGCGATCCCGACAAAAGCAAGATCATCATCGCGGTGCGCTACACCGACCCGGACATGCAGATGCCGCCGAAGGGCGAAAAAATCAGCGACGCGGAAGTCGCGGCGCTCGCGCAATGGGTGAAAATGGGTGCGCCGGATCCGCGTAAAGCGGCGGGGGCGGCGAAACTCAGCGGCCTCACCGACAAGGCGAAAAATCACTGGGCGTATCAGCCGGTCAAGAAGCCCGCATTGCCGACGAACGTGAAAAATCGCGCGTGGTGTGTGACCCCGGTCGATCTTTTTGTGGCCGCAAAGCTCGAGGAGCATCACATGGCTCCCTCACCGATCGCGGAGAAGGAAACGCTGCTGCGCCGCGTGTCCTACGACCTGACCGGCCTGCCGCCGGAGCCTCGCGAAGTGAGCGCCTTTATGGCCGATACTTCGCCGAAGGCTTTTGAAAAAGTGGTGGATCGTCTGCTGGCGTCGCCGCACTACGGCGAACGCTGGGGCCGCTTCTGGCTGGACACCGCGCGCTACGCCGACACGGTCGGACGCAACGTCAACGTCCAGCGCGCCGACTACCGCTACACGAACGCGTGGACGTATCGCGATTACGTCATCAACGCGTTCAACACGGACAAGCCGTACGATCAGTTCATCTTGGAGCAACTGGCGGCCGACAAGCTGCCGCAGAGCGAGAAGAATCCCACGATCCTCGCGGCGCTTGGATTCATCACCGTCGGCGAGCGGTTTAATAATCAGAACGACGTGATCGACGACCGCATCAATGTGGTCAGCAAAGGCTTCCTCGGCATGACGGTCAGTTGCGCGCGCTGCCACGACCACAAATTCGACCCGATTCCCACGAAGGATTATTACTCGTGGCACGGCATTTTCTCGAGTTGCACGGAGCCGCAGGAGAAGCCGATCATTCGCCCGCCGAATCCCGCGCAGTTTTCCGATTTCCAGATGAAATTGGCGGCGATGGAGAAGCAAAACCGCGACGCGTACTACGGCGTGATGCAGAAGGGCATCGCGGAGTTTCAGAAAAAAGTGCCGTCGTACTTGAAGCTGGCCGCACTGGGAGGAGGGGGCAAAAAGCGAACAAACACCGAAGTCGAAAAGGAGCGCATTGCCATCATTCAGGAAGGCAAGCTCGATCGCGACATTGGGCAGGCCGTGTCGCGACGGGTGCGGGATGGCGGCGGCGATGGCGTCTTGTTTCCGTATAAGATGTTTGCGGATATTCCCGCCGATGAATTCGCGCAGAAAGCGCCGAAGCTCGCCGCCGACATCGGCGACAACAAGTCGCCGAATAAGAAGAAGGTTAACTCTCTGGTCGCCGCCGCCTTTAAGGGCGCGTCCCTCAAGTCGATGGACGACGTGAGCGGAATTTACGAAAAACTTTTCTCGGCGAATGCCGACAAGACCAAGACCTATCTCGCTGCCGCAGCGGCGTGGCAGACCAAAGGCACACCGGTGGCTGGTGTGGATGCGGATTTGGCGCAGTTGGTGGAGGAACCGTTCCGCATCGAACCGGCGGCGGAATTGAACATGGCGCACCTTCGCGAAGTCGCCGACAAACTGCCGAACCAAATGCTCGGACGCGCCGGGTTTATTTTCGACAAAATCAACGAACTCGAGCTCACGCATCCCGGTGCGCCGGTGCGCGCCATGGTGCTCAACGACAAGGCCAAGCCGCAGAATTCGCCGGTGTTTATTCGCGGTGAATCTCAGAACCGCGGCGACGTGGTCCCCCGCCGTTTCCTCACTGTTCTTTCCGGCGGCAATCCCCAGCCGTTTAAGGAAGGCAGCGGCCGCCTGGAACTCGCCAAAGCCATCGCGACCAAGGACAATCCGCTGACCGCGCGCGTGCTCGTCAACCGCGTGTGGATGCACCATTTCGGAGAAGGCTTCGTGCGCACACCGGACGATTTAGGCAACATGTCCGAGCCGCCGACTCATCCTGAACTGCTGGATTATCTCTCGTCCTATTTCATGGAAAACGGCTGGTCATTGAAGCGCCTGCACAAGCTCATTCTCATGTCGAAGGTCTATCAGGAGAGCAGCTACACGCATCCGGAGTTTGAAAAGGTGGACCCGGAAAATCGTCTGCTTTGGCGTGCCAATGTGCGCCGGCTCGACTTCGAAGCCGTACGCGACACGCTGCTGGTTTTCAGTGGACGGCTTGATCGCGGCCTGGACCCCAAAACGAACACTTTGCGGGGCGGACAGCCCGTGAATATCACTGATGAGCCCTACTCGTATCGCCGCTCCGTTTATGGCTACATCGATCGTGGCAACTTGCCGGAACTGATGGCCCATTTCGATTTCAGCGACCCTGAAATGCCCAACAGCAAACGCGCCTCGACCATCGTTCCCCAGCAGGCGCTCTTCTTAATGAACAGCCCGATGACGATCGACGTGGCACGCCGTGTCGTCGCCCGTCCTGAAGTCGCCACCGCGCGCAACGACATCGACAAGATTTACATGATCTATCGCGTTATTTTTCAACGCGCTCCCAAGCCGGGCGAAGTGCAGCTTGCGCAGCAATTCTTGAACAAAGAGCAGTTATCCTCCGTGCATTTCGGCTCGCAAGAGGTTGATCAGACCAAAGCTGCCAACTTGCTCACCGACAAGGAAAAGAAGAAACTGGCGAATCGGAAAACTCAAGGCAACGGAGCCATGCGCGCGATTCAAAATCAAGGAGACGTGGTGGATCGCAAACAGCTCAATCCTTGGGAAACCTACGCGCAAGCTCTGCTTCTCTCGAACGAAGCGAGCTATGTGAACTAAGAGGGCGTTTTAAAAGTCGGCGTGCGCCGGTTGAAAGCGCAGCGGGGACGCTGCGCACTCCAAAGCGCTTCGCGCAAAGGGGCATGGCAGCTTGGTTTGGCGGCGCAGCCGCTTTGTGGAGTGCGGCACGTCCTCGCGCCGCTTTCCACACGCATCGAGACTTATTAGACGCCATCCAAACGGAACGCCGGTTTAGGTCGCCGTGCGCGCCTCACTTTCTGATGCTGCCATTTCTTGCGCGTGTTCCTCGCCCGCCGCTGCTCGCGTTGAAACTGATCGCCCGATGACAGCCGTCAGCGGGGATGGTTACGCCAGAATTTCCTTCACGACTTTCCCGGCCACATCCGTGAGCCGATAGTCGCGGCCTTGGAAACGAAAAGTCAGTCTTTCATGATCCAATCCAAAGGCGTGCAAAAGCGTGGCCTGCAAGTCGTGGATGTGCATCGGGTTTTCCGTGACGCGGTAACCGATTTCATCCGTCTCGCCGAACGTGAACCCTTTCTTCACTCCGCCGCCTGCCAGCCAGACAGCAAACGCATGCGGATGGTGATCGCGTCCGATTAGTTTCGGATTTTTCGTGCGGTCTTCGTTCATCGGCGTCCGCCCAAATTCTCCGCCCCAGACGATCAGCGTATCGTCGAGCATCCCGCGTTGCGCCAGGTCTTTGATCAGAGCCGCGCAGGCCTGGTCGGTGTCGCGGCACTGGCGGGCCAATCCTCCACGAATATCATTGGCCGCGCTGTCGCCGTGGCTGTCCCAACCCCAGTGGAAAAGCTGCACGAAGCGTGTCCCGCGTTCGAGCATCCGCCGCGCGAGCAGGCAGTTGTTTGCGAACGAAACCTTCCCCGGCTCGACCCCGTACAGCGCGCGCACCGATTCCGGTTCGCGGGAAATATCCATCAAATCCGGGACGCTCGTTTGCATCCGATACGCGAGTTCATATTGCGAAATGCGCGTGAGCGTTTCGGGGTCGCCGACCTCCTTGAGCTGCATTTCGTTCAGGTCTTTGAGTGCATCGAGCGAGCGGCGTCTTCCCTCGCGGTCCATCCCCGGCGGATTGGAAACGTAAAGCACCGGGTCGCCCTGCGCGCGGCACTGCACGCCCTGGTAAACCGTCGGTAAAAATCCGCTGCCCCACAGGGACGCGCCACCATCGGGCGTCTTGCCACCGGACACGAGCACGACGTAGCCCGGCAAATCCTGCGACTCATTTCCCAGCCCGTACGTCAGCCAGGCTCCCATCCCAGGCCGCCCTTGCAGCGGCGAACCGGTGTGCAGAAAAAGCTGGGCCGGCGCATGATTGAATTGATCGGTGAACATCGAGCGGACGAGGGTAATTTCGTCCGCCACGCCGCCCAGTTGCGGAAGCAGCGTGCTCATTTCCATCCCGCACTGCCCGTAACGCGTAAACTTGTGCGGCGTCCCCAGCAGCTTCGGCACGCCTTTGATGAACGCAAAGCGCTCGCCTTGCAGAAATGACGGCGGGCATTCTTTGCCGTTGAGTTCGATCAGCTTCGGCTTGAAGTCGAAAAGGTCGAGCTGCGACGGCGCGCCCGCCATGTGCAGAAAGATCGCGCGTTTCGCCGTGGGGATGAAATGGGGCGCGTGCGGCGCGAGTGGATTGGTGGCAGGCGCGGCGAAGAGTTTTTCGTTGAGCAGCGAGGCGAGCGCCACCGAGCCCAAGCCCGTCGCGCAGCGTCCGAGAAACTGCCGTCGTGTAACCGCGCGCAAAGCTTCATCCTGAAATTCGTGCAACAATGGATTCATGGGAAAAAATCGTGTGTCATTCTGAGCGCA
>JANXWU010000337.1 GCA_025350985.1 Spartobacteria bacterium
CCCGTGACTGTGCCGACTCCGCCGAAGATGCTCGTTCCGCCCAGGACGACGGCGGTGATGGCGAGCAACTCAAAACCGGAACCCGCGTCGGCTTTTGCCTGACCGAGATGCGCGACATAGACCAGGGCGGCCAGCGCGCTCACCGTCCCGCTGAGGATGTAGGCGAAGGCAAGCCGTGGTCCGACCGGGATGCCAGCGTAGCGGGCGCCCTCGACTGAAAACCCAATCGCGCGCCACGCTCGACCGAGCACGGTGCGATGCACCAGGAGCCACACGAACAGGGCGATGGCGAGGAAGACCGGGACTTGTGCAGGCACCACTCCGAAAAAATAGCCCTGGCCGAGAAACAGGAATGAGTCGGGGAAGCCGGTGTAGTTATCGACGCCGCGGGTGAGCGCCTCGGCTAGGCCGCGAAAGAGCGAAAACGAACCGAGCGTGACGATGAGCGGCGGCAGTCGCAAGCGCGTGATGAGCACGGCATTCAACGAGCCCGCGAGCGCGCCGATGCCGATCGTGAAAACAGCCGCGAGCAGTGGCGGCAGATGCCCGTCGCGCCACAATTTTCCGAAAACGACGGCGCACAACCCGAGCAGCGAGCCGACGCTCAAGTCAATGCCGCCGGTGAGAATGACCGGCGTCATCACCAGCGCGAGCAGGCCCATCTCGACACTTAAACGAAGAATCTCGAAGCCGTTGCCCGGCGTGGAGAAATTGGTCGCTGTCTGGTTGAAAATGAAAAACTCGGCGAGCAGGACGACGACCAGCAACGCCTCGAAGCGGAAGAGTGGGGCTGTCCATTTTGACGGTGTGGCGTGGGATGCGGAGGAGGAGGCCAGGTTGCTCATTTCAAGTCACGCTTCGTTCGAGAACGTTTTTTCTGATTCAGATATAACCACAGACGAAACGCAAATTGCAGAAAGTCTTGGTCGTGTCTCAGTTAAAAAATCGCGTGTCATTCTGAGCGAAGTGGAGTTCGCCCAAACGAACGGAACGGAGTCGAAGAATCGCTTGCACCTCCCTGTGAAGCGGCACACCGCAATGTGGTTCAAGAGATTCTTCGACTTCGCGGCGCTTCGCTCAGAATGACACGCGATTTTTATACTGAGCCATTTCTAAAGTCCTCATCATCTGTGGAAATCTGGATTCAACTGTGGCTAAATCTTTCCCGCTGCCCCGGCGTTTTTCCTGTCGAGTCCTCAACCCATTTCACGACCCACCAAGTTATGGCCCAAGCAATCATGGACCCGGAAGAAGTCCGGCGCTTCGCGAAAGAACTGAAACGTTTTAACGATGACGTGCAGGCGAAAGCGTCGTCGCTGCACGCGCGCTTCGTGGCGCTGGGCAGCACCTGGCAGGATCAGGAGGCGGAAAAGTTTGCCGAGGAGTTTTTGATCACCATGAAAGTGCTGAAAAAATTCGTCGAGGTTTCTGAAAAGCACACACCGTATTTGTTGCGCAAAGCGCAGAGGATCGAAGAGTATCTCGACCAGCGATAAGCCATGGCGGAACAGGCGAAAGTTTCCTCGTTCGACGCGCTCGAAACCTTTCGAGCGGACCTCATCGTTTTCCTCACCAAAGCGCGGCGCTCGGCGGACGGCGTGCGCGACGAGGTGCGGGCCACTCGGCAGTGGATCACCCACGACCGGCGGCTGCATTGGGAGGGCGAAATCAAGCGCTGGCGGCGAACGCTCGATCAGGCCGAAGGCGACTTGATGAACGCGCGCATGTCCACGCTGCGCGACAACATTTCCGCGCAGCAGCGGGCGGTGCTCAAGGCGAAGCGCGCGCTCGCGGACGCGGAGGAAAAGCTGCGCCGTGTGAAGCGATGGAACCGCGACTTCGACAGCGCCGCCGATCCCCTCACGCGCCGGGTGGAAGGGCTGCGCGAATTTCTCGATCACGATTTGCCGAAGGCTGTCGGCTACCTCGCGCAGGCGCTGACGACGCTCGATGCCTATGCGGAAGCAACGGCATCGCCGGAAACCCCGCCACCACCCAACTCGACAGTGGACACGGATTCTGTTTCCAATTCCTGAATGAACATCGAACTCCAAACCTCGAACCGCGAAGCTGGAAGCAAAGAGTGCTCCGGTTCTTCGACCTTCGGCGTTCGAGGTTCGGCGCGGCCATGAGCACCCGGGCCAGCGCTGCGAATCTCGTGCAGGCGCTCAAGGATTTGTCCGTGGACTGGCAGCAGGCCAAGGCTCATTGGCGCGATGCGAAGAGCCAGGAATTCGAGCGTCAATACATCGAGGCGCTACCGGCCCACATCGCGCGCGCCATGTCCGCGATGGAGGAACTGGACGTTCTTCTTAGAAAGGTCAAAGCCGATTGTGAGTAACCCCGCCGACTGGAACGTGACGAGCGGTCTGGAGCTTTTCGCGAAGTTGAAGCGGACGGTGTCCGAGTTTTCCACGAAGGAGGAAAAGCTCGCGCAGGAACTAAGCAGCCGCCGTCTCGCGGCGAGCCGGCAATATCACGGGGCGATCGAAAAGGTGGAGGTGAAAACCGCGGGGGAAATCGCGGCGTCCGAGACGGGTTGGAAGGCGGAGGAGGAACGCATTCGCGCGGTGTTCGAGCGGCGCCGCGCGCGGCTGCAACGTGCGCAGCATGAAGTCCTGCGCGTGCTGCCGCAGCGGACGCACGAGGCGCGTGGCGAGTGGCTGGGGAATTTGCAAGTGCGCCAACTTGAAGCGGAGCGAGCACTGCACGCAGGCTTGAAAGCCACCGACGACGCGCTCGCCGCCTTCGCCGGAAAGCTCGCGGAAGTGCACGCGGTTTTCGGGCAACTCGAACGCCGCGCCCGCGGATTGTTTGCCGGGTATCCGTCGCTGTTGCAAATGCTCCGCCAGCCGCACGCTCAACCGGAAACGGGCGCCCCCGCGACCGATGCACCCCGGTTGCTGGATGACTATCGGACCGAGTTAGGCGTCACCGAAAAGCAGCTCGGCGCATTCGGACATTTTTGGTTTCCGCGCATTTTCAAATACATCCCGCTGCCGCTCCCGATCATGCTGATCGTCCTCGGCGGCGCGGCGTACGCGTGGCGTCTCGGCTTTACGGCGAGTGCGTGCGGCCTCGCCGGCGGCGGGAGCGCGACCGTGCTGGCGCTTATTTGCACTGTTTATTATTTCGGCCTGCGCCAGTCGAAAACCGCGGCTTCATCCATCACCATTTCGTTCTCGCGAGCCAGCGGTCTGCACGAGGCTGCGAACGCGGCCTCGATGGCGACGCGCGCGCGCGACCGAACGCGCATCAAGGATGAATTCCAACGCACCTACACCGCCATCGGCGAAAAGTGGAATCGCGCGGGTGAAGTCGAGGCCGAGTTTGAAAAAAAGGCGCGGCTGAAAATCGAAGTGCAGTGTGCGCGCGTCGAGGCGAGAAACTCGGAGCTGCTTTGCGCAAAATTAAAAAGCGCGGAGACGGAGCACAGCACCCACGCGGCGCGGGCGAAGGAAGAAGCCGCGGCGCACCAACGGCAGACGAAGGAG
>JANXWU010000366.1 GCA_025350985.1 Spartobacteria bacterium
CGTCCTGAAAAATGACATAAACGAACGAGCGGCCGAACATCGACTCGCCGCGCACGAATTTAACTTTTGGCGCGGCGATGAAGCGCGTGGTGATCGGATAGGTGATCTGATCCTCGATGAGATCGGGCGAGCGTCCTTCCCAGTCGGTGTAAACGATCACCTGCACGTCGCTGAGGTCGGGCACGGCGTCGAGCGGCGTGTGGCGAAGCCCGTAAATTCCCGCCGCAATCGCGAAGAGCGTGAAGACGCAGACAAGGAATTTGTTCCGCGCACAAACTTCGATGACGCGCTCGATCACGGCTTCACCTCGATGGTCGCGGACGGCGGGGCCTCACTTTGGAAAGCCTTGAGAGCGCCCTGTACTTTCGCCTCGGCGTCGATCAAAAAATTCGCACTCGACACGACGCGCTCGCCTTCGCTGAGGCCGCTTTTCACTTCGTAGAAATCCCCGAGCTTCGCGCCGAGCCGCACACTGCGCGGCTCCAGCCGTCCCTCGCCGTGATCGACGAAGACCAGGTTGCGCGTCCCCGTGGGCATCACCGCGCTCGCCGGCAGCGCCAGCCCCTCGCCCATGTCCATCGACAACTCCGCGTTCACGAACATGCCGGGCCGCAATTTGAAACCCGGATTTTCCACGTCGAGCCGCACCTTCGAGGTCCGTTTGTTTTCGTCGATGAACGGATCGATGAGACCGATGGTCGCGTCGAATTTCCGTTCGGGATCGGCATTGCTCGTGACCGCAATTTTTTGGCCGACTTGGATCATCAGCAGTTCGCTTTCGTAAAATTCCGCGAACACGCTGACTACCGACAGGTCCGCGACATCGACCAGGTGATCGCCCGTTTTGAGGTTGCGTCCCTGATCGACCGCGACGGCTTCGACGATGCCCTTGAAGGGCGAAACCAAGGTGAGTGTCCGCGACGGCTGGCGCGTTTTTTTCAACTCGGCAATCTGCCCGTCGCTGAGATTCCACTGGTGCAATCGCCGCTCGGCGGACTCGACCATGCGGTCGAAAACCTCCGCCGGTGAGTGCGCGCCCGCCGCCCGGTCGCGCGCCTGCAACATCTCCACCAGTTCCCGCTCGGTGCTGAACAACTCAGGGCTGTAAATCGAAAGCAGCGGCTGATCTTTCTCCACGACTTCGCCGGGGTAGGCGGCGAAAAGTTTTTCCACGTAACCATCCGTGCGCGCGACGAACTCCCAATGCCGCAACTTGTCCACCGCGACCATGCCGACAGATCGAATCGTGTGCTCCAAATGACGGCGCGCGACCTTCGCGTAGGTCACGCCAATTTGCTGCTGACGCTCGACCGGTACGACGAACTCGTTCCGGTTTTCGTCGCCATCTTTCGCGGGCATCCCGCCGTGCTGATGACCCGCGTGCGCGTCGCCGGAACTCGGCGAGGCACCCGACTTTTTCATCACTGGCACGAGGGACATTCCGCAGATAGGGCAGTGGCCTTTCGGATCGTGCGAGACAACCGACGGGTGCATCGTGCAGGTGTAATGATCCACATCCGCCGGCATCGTCGCCGCTTGCTTGAGGCACGCGTTTCCGAGCAGAGCGATGAATAAGATCAGCGTGCGTAAAAGGTGGGCTTTCATTTTTTCCTCCCTGTCTGCGCCGCCGGATCGTGGCCGATGATGGCGTAAAGTTCCGCGATGGCCGTCTCGTGATGCATTAGGTGATTCGCGGCTTCGGATTGCGCGTCGCGGAGGCCGCGTTGCGCGATGAGTAGTTCCACGAACGCGGCCTTGTCCGTCTCGTACGAGTTGAGGGTGGCGCGAAAGGTTTGCTCCGCGAGCGGCAGGATTTTGTCGCGGTATAATTCGGAGTGGTGCGCGTAGGTTTCGATCTTGTTGCACTGATCGCGCACGAGCGCGGAAGTCTCGATGCGCGCGGCTTCCAGTTCGCGTTCGGCGCGCGCGACGAGTTGTTCGGCTTCGCGAATGGCCGCGCGATATTTGCGCTCGTTGCTCCACGGGACGTTGAAGGAAATGCCCGCGCCGATTTCGCTCAGCGCGTTCGCGGCGGAATTGTAGCGGTCGAGTTTCACACGCACCGCCGGATCGGGAATCCACGCGCGGCGCGCGAGTTCGAGCCGCGATTTTTCGGCATCAAGTTTTGCGCGCGCCATCGCGATTTCGGGTCGCTGCGCGAGCGCGATCCGCTGCGCTTCGGCGAGCGAGAACTGGAGCGCGGTCGCGCGGAGTTCCGGCGGCTGCCCAAGCGAAATTTGCGCCGGACGGTTCATCAGGGCGTTCAACTCCGATTGCAGCGAAATCATCTGCCAGTTGAGGTCGGCGCGCGCTTCGAGGTTTTTTGCGGCCTCGGTTTCCGCCAGCAGCACATCGGACTGGCGGCGCTTGCCGACTTCGTATTGGGCGCGACTGGAATCGATGGACTGCACGAGCAATCCCTGATTCCGGCGGTTAAACTCCAGTTGGGCTCTGGTGTTCGCGAGGGTGAAAAAGGCGACGCGCGCGCGACGCAGCACGTCCAGTTCTGTTCGTCGAAACTCCTCGAACGCCGCCACCGATTCCGCGTCCGCCGCCCGCGCGCGGCTTCGATTTTTTCCCGAGATCGGAATCGCCTGCTCGAACATCAATTCCGTGTCCGTGAAGGAATCACGCGGAACATTTGGAAAGCGATGCAGCGTCTGGCTGGCCTCGACGCGCAAGTCCTCCCAAGCCTTTTCCTGCGGTCCGCGTTCGCGCGATGCCTGCCACTTCAGGCGTGCGGCTCGCAGCGTGGCGTTTCGTTCCACCACGGCTCGCAGCACGTCGGGCAGACGCAGTTCGGTTTCAGCAGGGGGAGTTTTCTCTTGCTCCGCGAGGGCCGCGTGCAAGCACACGACGGCGAGGAAAATTTGCAGTTTGTTTGAAGTCATTCATCGGATCTCGTTGGGACGGCTGGCGTCCGGTTACGTTCGGGTGAGGTGCCCGCGCCGGGGCACACTGCTCCTGCGAACGCGAGATCAGATGAGACGAATGCAGCTCAGGGCGAGCGGCGGCGGCGTGTGCGGATGCGAGCACATCCGCGAGGACTTCGGCGTGACCTTTTCCGAAACTGCGCGCGGGACAAACGCCGCGATAAATTGCGCGACGACCGCGGGTTTTAATTCCAACGCGGTGCTCCGGCTCGGGGTGAGTGGCGTCCGCGTTGGAACCGGTCGCGCGGACTGGCAGCACGACACTTTCAGGTCAGGACAACAGCAGCGTTCTTTCGGCAAACCCGATGCGCGCACTGAAACCTGCGACGCCAACGGCAACGCGGCGAGCAACAGGAAAGCAGTGAACCAACGCGCGATCATCTGTTGCAACCGTAGGCATTTTCACCGCAGCGTCAACCGCGCGCGCCACGCCTGCGTTCAGGATGACAGGGAAATCTCGGCGATGCGCGCCATCACGCGTTCGCTCAACCGTTGGTAAAGCTCGCGTCCGCCGCCTGCGAGATCAGCCGCCGTGAAGTGCATCGGTTCGCCCACCACCACGCTGATTTTCTTAAACAAATGCGGGCGGCCACCGCGCGGAAACGCGGCCCGCGCGCCGAAGATCCGCATGGGCACGACGGGCGCGAGCGTCTTGGCGATCACGAGACCGAGGCCGGGCTGCGCCGGTTGCAATTCTCCATCCAGCGTGCGCGAACCTTCGGGGAAGACAACAGTGCAGCCGCCTGCTTTAACGAGCCGGATGACGGTCTTCAACGCGCTCATGTCGGCGCGTTCCTGGTCCACGGGGACGACATTGAGCTTCGGAAAAATCGGGCCGAGCAGCGGCCACTTCAGGAGCGATTTGCGGGCGAGGTAAAAGATCGGACGCGCGCAGGCGATGCCGGCCAGCGGCGGGTCGAGATAGCTCTCGTGGTTCATCGCGAGGATGAGTGGGCCGTCGTTGGGAATGCGTTCGCGATGGACCACTTGGTAGTCGAACAGCACCCGCGCCACTATCGTGCTGAGAGCGTATGCGAAATGATAAACCACCGATGTCTCCTCGCCGCGAAGGGCCACGGGGGCTGGCTCTGATGCGGTGTGGCCGGCCACGATTATTCCTCAATCCTCAGGCCCTTGAGTTTTAACCGGCCCACGATTTCCCCGACCACGCCGTCGATGGTGAGATGCGAGCTGTCGATCACATGCGCGTCTTCGGCGATGATGAGCGGCGACGCCTTGCGCGTGCTGTCCTGCCGGTCTCGGGCGACGATTTCGTCGTGCTGTCCCTGCGCCGCGCGGCGCCGGGCGCGGACTTCGGCGGAGGCGTCGATGTAAAACTTGTAGGCCGTCTCCGGGAACACTGCCGAGCCGATGTCTCGTCCTTCCATCACGAGGTCGTGATCTTTGGCAAACGTGCGCTGCATCGCGACCAGCACGCTCCGCACTTCGGCGATGCTGGCGATGGCGGAGACGCTGTGATTCACGCCGCCGTCGGCGAGGTGCGGCGTCGGGTCGATGCCGTTGAGTTCGATCATCATCTCCGCGTCGCGCACGCGGCAGCGCATGGCCATTTTCTCCAGCAACTCGTGGACGCCGGAGAGGTCTCGCGGATCGACTTTGTTTTCGATCACCAGCCAGGTGAACGCGCGATACATCGCGCCCGTGTTCACGTAGAGAAATCGCAGACGCCGGGCCAGCGAGCGCGCGACGCTGCTTTTTCCCGAAGCCGCGGGACCGTCGATGGCGATGACGACGTGAGGCGTGGACGACATTTCGTTTGAACGCGGCGACCCGTCAGCTTTCCTGCGACGGCAGGGAGCTGATGACCGGCGTCGGGCGGGACTGCGGGCCTTTCATCACGGCCTCCAAAGTTTCATGAAAACCGGGATACGACGTTGCCACGCATTCCACGTCGTCGATGATTGTTTCGCCTTCGGCAAAAAGACCGGCGACGGCGAAGGCCATCGCGATGCGGTGGTCGCCAAAGCTGCTCAGTTT
>JANXWU010000373.1 GCA_025350985.1 Spartobacteria bacterium
CTGCTGAGAGGCGGGAAGGCTTTCTACAGCTGTAAATGGTCGAAAAAGATGACGGGAAGGGCTTTTACAGTTGTAAAAGGTGCTCCCGTGGGAATTTTGGCACGTTTACAGTCTCATCGGGGCAAGGATGGGCGGCTTGGCACGTTAGCAGCTTTGGAGGGCTTGCCCAATAGGCCTTAATCACAACAGACCTACCAACGCGGGCCAGTCTCAAGAGCCGCTGGCTTCGCTGTCGCCCAAGTATGGAGACGACGTGAAATGAAGTCGAGAAGCAAAGCGATGATAAGACCGCTAACTGCGCCACCGAGCGCGCCATAAACCAAGACCGGCCAGCCGCTGCCATAAGCCTCGAAGAATGACTGCGCGAGCCAAGCGCAGACTACTCCGGCTGGAAGGCCAGCTACAACTCCGCACTGGAGTAGAAACGCACGAACGCCAACCGAAGGACGACCACTGCGAACGCCGATGAAAACGGATGACGAAAGCACGCCCAGAGCAAGCAAGGCACTTGCGACGAGACAAGCGACCAATCCGACGGCAACGCCGATGCCAATAACCACCAAAGCGACAACCAGGAAAACTAACCCGAAAAGAAACATGGTGGACGTGTGTTACGGGAAAAAGCGGAATGTCGCCTAACGAGAACAAGAATAGCTACCGGCGGAGTGCGGCGCGGCTCCCTAACTCCAAACGAAGTCTATTACAACTAGCCCTTTGTCGCACTACAAACGTGAAACTAAACGTTGTTGGAATTATTCGGTGGATGGTGGATTGAGTGATAAACATCAACTATGCTCAACCAGAAACCTCGTTGCCGACGGAGCGCCAACGCAGATAGAGTAAGGAGTGCGATAATAGGGATTGTGCTATCATCCAAGAATTCCCAAAGAGATACCTTGTACCAACGAATCGAGAGGCGAAGTACATGGACTTTGGTGGCGCCACTGCCGAAGGCCAGAGAAATGGCGCATGCACTCCATACTGTCAGCAAGGTTCGCTGCCAGAGGGTGAGTTTCCCACCGAACCAGCTCGAGAGGGCAAGGAGTACGCCTAAAAGCGCGAGCAGAAGCGCCATTCCGCTAAGCACTCCAGAAAGCCGCATAACATCAACTCCGGAAGAGAAGAAAACAAGGCGACTCATGCGGAGTATAGGTGGGCCGGGAAAGACAAACAGAAGCCCTACAGCCATTAAGGTGAGGAGGAGGTTCCATCCCCACCGTAAGAATGTCAGCGACTTCATCAGAGAGTGGCGGCGACGCCTAACTAGATTTAGGCATCCTTTTAGATTCCCCAAAATTCAGGCTGTCGGTTTAGTTAGTCGAAAAAGATTATAGGCAACTGGCGCAAGGTGCATGTCACCATTGAACCCGCGCCAGCTACTTCTTCTCCGCCGCATATTTTTCAAACGCCTCCGCGATGTGCGCGGCTTTCTCGTCGCCTTGGTGCAGGATGATGCGGTGGCGCAGGGTTAGCCGCTCGCCTTTCTTTAACTCGAACGCGCCGTCTTCCGCCGTCTTGTCGAGGCTGTGCGTGCCGAACGGGTTCGCCGTGAAAAGGCCGTAGGTGCGAACGTGCCAAGGCGTCGGATAGCGAAAGCTTGTCGGGTGATTGAGCATCGCCACGCCCAGCGTCTCGCCTTCGACCGGGCCGCTATAATCCACCCACTTCGCGCGTTTGCCCCACGCCGCGGCGTCGCTCAGTCCTTCGCTGGTGATGATTTTTCCGCCCTGCTTGCTGTCCACCGCCATCGTCGCCGGCACCCGGATATTAAAGCCGGCGTCCTTCGCGTCGCCGAAATTCACGGGGCCTTCGCTCGCGATGAAGTCGAGGTCGAAATCAATCACTCGCGCGTTTCCGTCGAGGCGGAAGGTGATCGTGTGCTCTTCCTCCAGCGCTTTTTTTCCATCCGGCGAAAGGATGTCGTCCACGGCGGCGATGACCGCTTGGTCTTTGTCGGCGCTGAGGGAACTGAATTTGCGATGTTTGATCGTGCCGAGTTTCGCGAGGTGTTTGTCCTCGTCCTCCGGCTTCTTCGTCTCTTTCCAAGTGCCGCGATCAGTCCAGATGTCGAAGCCCGCGATGTTCTCGTGTCCGAACCAGATGCCGCGATGATGTGGATGATCGCGGTCTTTTTTTGATTCGCTCTCGACTTCCTTCATCGGAAAAGCGCGCGTCATCGGCTTGCCGGTCGGGCCGATGACGGGCCAGAGATACGGCTTGTTCGCCTGGTCGATCACGTAGTCGGCGAGCAACTCGCCGTGGTGTTTCACGGTGACGCCGTGCTCGGTTTTTTCGAGGGTGAAACCGGTCGCATCGGCGGCGAAGGCGGGGGCGGAAAGCGCGGTGAGTGCTGAGGCGAAGGCGAGAAGGCGGAGGAATGGGAGGGTGTTCATGGTATTGGGTGGAGAAAGTTTTTTCGCGCGAAAACGGGGCGTCGTCCAGATTTTCAGCAATGTGTCAGTTTGAAAAAGACGTGTCATTCTGAGCGAAGGCTGGGCGGAGTCGAAGAATCTCTTGAACCGTTTTTCGGCGTGGCGCTGCTCGGGGAAGTGCATGAGATTCTTCGGCTGCGTTCCGTTCGCCTGTGGCTTGCGCGTGGTTAAACGCACACGGTTCCTCGCGCTGTGGTGTGTGGACACTGGCCCATTCTTTGCTACGACCTTTGCCCTACTCGCATGAAATCAATCGCTGACTGCCATCTTTACGGCATCCTCGACATGGGATACCTCGCGCCCGCCGATGTCGCGGACGTGGCTTTTCAAATGATCGAAGGCGGCGTTGATTTGATCCAACTCCGCGCGAAAAAGTACAAGGACGACGACATTGTCTGGCTCGCGGAACAGGTGTCGCCCATCACGAGCGAGGCGGAAATCCCGCTGGTCATCAACGATTTTCCAGAGATTGCGGTCGAGGCGGGCGCGGACGGCGTCCATCTCGGACAGGACGATGCGCCGCTGAAAGAAGCGCGCGATCTCGTGGGCACTTCGGAGTTCATCGGCAAGTCCACGCACAGCCTCGAGCAGGCGGTCGCCGCCGAGAAAGAGGGCGCGGATTACATCGGCTTCGGCCCGCTGCTGGCGACGCCGACGAAGCCGGAGTATGCGCCCATTGGCCTCGACGAAATCGCCCGCGTGCATGAGCTGGTGAAGATTCCGATCTTCTGCATCGGCGGCATCCAGCTCGAAAATCTCGCGTCGGTGCTGGAGGCTGGGGCGCGGCGCGTGGTGATCGTCTCGGGGATTCTGAAGGCAAAGGACATTACGAGCTACACGCGCGAGGTGAAGGCGATGGTGACGGGATTTAGGAAGTAGGACGAAGGAAGTAGGATTTAGGATTTAGGATTTAGGAAGTAAGAGTCAGGGCGCGAGCGGACGATGTGTCTGCTTTTCATTTCCTAAATCCTAAATCTTACTTTCTAAATCTCTCCACTTCCTAAATCCTAAGTCTTCCTTCCTAAATTCCCATGTCTGTCCTTGTCGTCGGTTCCATTGGTCTGGATACGGTTAAAACTCCCGTTGAAGAGCACGCCAACCTCCTCGGCGGCTCCGCGTCCTACGCCGCGGTGAGCGCGAGTTTTTTCGCGCCCGTGAATCTCGTCGGCATCGTCGGCGAGGATTTTCCGACGGCGCACGTCGAGTATTTGCGCTCGCGCAAAATCGACCTCGAAGGGCTGCAAACCGTGCCGGGAAAAACCTTCCGCTGGTCGGGCGAATACGAGTGGGATCTAAACATCCGCCACACGCGCAGCATCGAGTTGAATGTGTTCGAGCATTTCACACCGACGCTGCCGAAAAGCTACGCGACCAGTCCCTACGTCCTGCTCGCGAACATCGCGCCGAAGCTGCAATCCCACGTCCTCGACCAGATGGAGCGCCCGCGTTTCATCATCGCGGACACGATGGATTTGTGGATCAACATCGCGCGCGAAGACCTGAACGCACTCCTGCCGCGGGTGGACATGCTGATTCTAAACGACAGCGAGGCGAGGCAGTTCACCGGCGAGACGAGCCTGATCCGCGCGGGCGCGAAAATCCGAAAGCTGGGACCGAAGTTCGTCGCGATCAAGAAAGGCGAGCACGGCTGTTTGCTTTTCGGCGACAATCTTTTTTTCAGTTGCCCCGCGTATCCGCTCGAAGACATCCACGACCCGACGGGCGCGGGCGACACGTTCGCAGGCGGCGTCGCCGGTTATCTCGCGAGCCGGAACAGTGACGCGGTGAACTTCGAGGGACTGCGCAAGGCGATCGTGTATGGCAGCGTGATGGCGAGCTACAACGTCGAAGAGTTCAGCTTGGAACGGCTCCGCAAACTGGAAACGCAGGACACCGAAAGCCGCTACCAAAGCTTCAAAGCGCTGAGCCAGTTCGAAGTGATCGCGTGACTTCATTCCTCGCAGAAATGATTTTTCGGCTCGGTTGGCAGTGTTATTGCTAAGTATTTCCGCATGAAAAAGTTCCTGCCCATCCTCACCCTTCTCGCCCTCGTGTGCGCGACCCCGCGTGCCCACGCGATCGGCATTCGTCTCTGGCCGCAAGATCCCGAAGCCGTCTCTCGCGGCAGCGCCTTCGCCGCGACGGCGGACAATCCGTCGGCAATTTACTACAACCCCGCCGGCATCACCCAGCTCGAAGGCCAGCAGTTTTCGCTGAGCAGCTACGCGATCATTTACGACGTGAAGTTCGACAGTCAGCGCGGCGCGGGCACGACGAGCACGCCCGACAAGTTGCAGGCCACGGGTCAGTTTTACTACACCTTCTCGCTGAAAAATCTGCCCATCTCCCTCGGCCTCGGCGTCTATGAACCGTACGGCCTCAAGAGCACCTGGCGCGACAGCGGCCCGTTCCGCACCATCGCCACGAAGAACTCCCTCATCTACGTGACGATCAATCCGGTCATCGCCTGGAAAATTAACAACCAGCTTTCCGTCGCCGCCGGCGTGCGGGTCGAGCCGGCGCACATCGACTTGCGCCGTGGGATTTTGGTGCCGGGTGACGAGTTCAAGTTCACCGGCGACGGCACGGCTGTCGGCTTTAACGCTGGCGTGCTTTGGAAACCGCACCGCATGCATTCCATCGGCGTGAATTACTTCAGCGAAACCTCGATCAACTTCGACGGCCAGGCCGAGGTGAACAGCCAGACGCCGTTCTTTTTCCCTTCCTCGAAAGAAGACGCCAAGTTCAAGTTCGACTTCCCGCAGCACGTCGATCTCGGCTATTCCTTCCGTCCCACCGAAGACTGGAACTTCGAGTTCGACCTCGACTGGACCGACTGGCACCGCGTCGGCGTCACCACACTCCACAAGCAATCCGGCGACCTCGTGCTCCCCTTCAACTGGCGCTCCGGCTTCACCTATCAATTCGGCATCAAGCGCAAGTTGGGCGAGCACTGGAGCGCGAGCGCGGGTTACATTTACGCGCCCAAAAACACGCCGAACGAAACCTACACCCCCGCGATTCCCGACATGGATTTGCACACTTACAGCATCGGCACCGTCTATGAAAGGAACGCGTGGAGCATTGCGCTCACCTACCAATTCGGCTATGGCACCCGCGAAGTCAGCGGCAGCCCCACCTCGCTCATCGGCCAGACCGCCGATGGCAAATATCGCTGGATCAGCAACGCGATCATGCTCGGCGCGGGCGTGAAATTTTAAGCGCGAATCTTTCGTCAACCCTTCAGCGTCGGCGTGCGGATAGTCTGCACGCCGGCGCTTTTTTGTGGAGCGTTGCTGTTAAAAATATGCCGCCTGTGCCAACGTGCGCGCGATGCACGACCCCATCCTCCTCGTCAACGAACACTGCCACACCGGCGAAAATCCGTACTGGTCCCCGAACGAGCGCGCGGTTTACTGGACGGACATTCCCGCCGGGCGCCTCTTCCGACTCGACCTCGCCACCGGCGCGCACGCGGAGATCTACCGCGGCGAGCCCGTGGGCGGATTCACAATGCAGGCCGACGGCAGCCTCCTGCTCTTTCGCGTGAACGACATTGCCGTCCTGCCGCGCGGTGGCACTGAGCGCGTGCTGCTGCCATTCGAGAGCCCGGACGCGAACCGCTTCAACGACGTGATCGCCGATCCCGAAGGCCGCGTTTTCGCCGGCACGATGTGCAAAGAACCCGGCACCAACCAAACACTTGTAGGTACAGACAAAGGTCTGCTGGAAATAACACCATCTGGTGACTTACCCGGCGAAATTGACAAACAGCAGCAGGTTGTTGATTTTTTTAAGAATAAAAGTGTCCGGAGCATCTACCGTTCGTCAAATAACAAGTTATACGTGGGCACTTACCAGGGGCATTTTGTTTA
>JANXWU010000388.1 GCA_025350985.1 Spartobacteria bacterium
AGCCGAAAGAGTGCGCCGTCGGAGAGGAGCGGTGTGATGTCCTTGAAGACGATGCCGGGCTTGGGAAAATCGGCCACGTCGCGGACGGCGTTGGCGAGTTTAGCGAGGTCAGGTGAGGCAGACATAAAAAGCGGAGCTGTGGCAAAATAGAGCGGGTCACTTCACGCGCAGCGGCCAGAGCAAACTGACTGCGGTGCCGAGCGAGATGAAAATCACAAACGCGTAAATTCCCCGCCACACCCACTGCATCGAAGTTGGATTCATGGTGAAGGTCGGATTGTTGTCGAACGTGATCATAAAGCCGAGGACACAAAAGCCAGCCAGGGCCAGCATGAGCACGGCGAAAATGAGTCGGGCGACGAGTTGCATTGCTTACCGAAACGACGCCGACAGATCGACCTCGACGTTCCGCACGGCCTTTTTGTGCGTGGAGTTGGCGATCAGGTCTTGCAGCATTTTCTCGTAAGCGGCGGAGTCGAGTGGCAGTTGCACCGTCTCGCCGCGCACCGCCGAAAACAGCGTCGCGTTGGCGATTTCCACCGAGTGAATACCCTCCTCCGCCGGCGAGAGCAGCGGCGCTCCGTCGAGAATGGCCGCGACGAAATTTTTCATGATGCCGAGGTGCTGCTCACCCTGGCCTTTGGTCGGGATGGAAACATTCCACGTCTCTGGAATGCCAAACGCCTGGTTCGTCGTGCGGCTAAACTCGGACGCCGACATTTCGTTGCGGATGAACTCAAACTTGTCGTTTTCGTAAACCAGCCGTCCGCGCTCGGCGGCGATTTCGAGGCGGTTCGTGCCCGGCGCTTCGCCGGTGGAAGTGATGAACAGCGCCGTCGCCCCGCTCTCGTATTCGAAAAATGCCGTCACGTCGTCCTCGACTTCGATGTCGTGGTAACGGCCCAATTTCACAAAACCACGGACGCTTTTTGGCATCCCAAACATCCACTGAAACAGATCGAGCTGATGCGGACACTGGTTCAGCAGCACGCCGCCGCCCTCGCCTTTCCAAGTCGCCCGCCACGCGCTGCTCGCGTAGTACGCCTCGGGGCGGAACCAGTTCGTGAGCGTCCAGTTCACGCGCCGCACCTCGCCCAATTCGCCGTTCGTGACCAGTTCGCGAATTTTGCGGTAGTTCGGATTGGTGCGTTGATTGAACATCGCCGCAAAGATCTGCTTTTTGTTTTTGTGCGCCGCAATGAGTCGCTCGCAGTCGGCTTTGTGAACGGAGAGCGGCTTTTCGACCAGCACATGCAAGCCGTTTTCCAGCGCGTCGATGCCGATGGTGGTGTGGGCAAAATGCGGCGTCGCAATCAGGATCGCGTCAATCTCACCGGAGCGGATCATCTCCTCCGGCGTCTCGAAAGTTTTGAGCTGCGGGAACAGCGCGCGCTTTTCGGCAAAGCCATCCGCCACGGCGGTGAGTTCGAGCCGGGGGACATTTCCGGCGAGGATTTTGCGGGCGTGGTCCGCGCCCATGTTGCCGAGGCCGACGATGCCGATGCGAACTTTAGTCATTTTAAGGTGGGATGGGATTTGCGGCGAAATTTTCGTTGCGGAGAGGAGCGGATGGGAACCATGAAATGCTTTTGCGTTTGACGGAAGAAATAAATCCGCCGACGATGCGCGTCCCTTTTCCCGTATGCGCCACACGATTTCCGTTCTCGTTGAAAACAAGTTTGGCGTGCTCACGCGCATCGCCGGCTTGTTTAGCGGGCGGGGGTTTAACATCGACACGCTCAACGTCGGCCCGACGCTCGACCCGTCCACTTCGCGGATGACGATCGTCGTGCGCGGCGACGACAAGACGTTGGATCAAGTCGTCAAACAGCTGAACAAACTCGTGGACGTGATCGAGATCACCGACTTTCGCGACGGCGAATACGTGGATCGCGAGTTGATGATGGTCCGCGTGCAGGTGAACGCGAAATCGCGCGCCGAGATCATGCAGATTTGCGACATTTTCCGCGCAAAAATCATCGACGTACAGCACGCGAACGTCGCCATCGAGATCACCGGCAACGAAAGCAAGATCACCAAGTTTTTGTTCTTGATGGAATCGTTCGGCATCATCGACATCACGCGCACCGGCAAGGTGGCGATGGCGCGGAAAGAATAGCTGGCGATGCGCTGCTTGGCGGCTTCCACCGCCGATGCTACTTTCACCTCATGAAAATCGGCATCCTGCGCGAACTGCACGAAACGCGGCCATTCGTCCCATTTACGATCACCTTGGCGGACGGCCGAAAAATGCATGTGCCGCACAACGAGTTCCTCGCGTTTTTCCCGAGCGGAAGCGCGGTCATGCTCACGCACTCGGATGACCGATTTACGCTCATTGACTTGCTGCTGGTCACGGCAGTGGATGTCGATCCCAAGTATCAGACGCGGGGCAAAAAATCGGCAAAAAACAGTTGAGCGCATCCGCAGTGCCGCGGTGCGATTTTCGACTGCACACTTGTTGACTTCCCGAATGCACTCGTTAGCATCCCGACTCTTTTTATGGCAAAAATCTACACCGACAAAGACGCCGACCTCTCCGTGCTCAAAGGCAAAACCTGCGCCGTGCTCGGCTTCGGCTCGCAAGGCCACGCCCACGCGCTGAACCTCAAGGAGTCTGGCGTCAAGGTCATCATCGGACTTTATCCCGGCAGCAAATCAGCGGCGGTCGCGAAGGAAAAAGGCTTTGAAGTTTACGAGACCGGCGAAGCGGTGAAACGCGCGGACGTGATCTTCGTCGCGCTGCCCGACACGAAGCAGGCGAAGGCTTATGAGACGCAGATCAAACCGAACCTGACGAAGGGCAAAACGCTGCTCTTCAGCCACGGCTTTTCCATTCACTTCAAAACAATCGTCCCGCCCAAAGACGTGGACGTGATCCTCGTCGCGCCCAAAGGCCCCGGCCACATCGTGCGCCGTCAATTCACCGAAGGCAAAGGCGTCCCGTCGCTGATCGCGGTGTTCCAAAACCCGAGCAAGCAGGCGAAGAAGGTCGCGCTCGCATGGGCCAAAGGCATCGGCGGAACGCGCGCGGGCGTGCTCGAAACGTCATTCAAGGAAGAAACCGAGACCGATCTTTTCGGCGAACAGACTGTGCTGTGCGGCGGCACGACGGCACTGGTGCAGGCCGGATTCGAGGTGCTGGTCGAAGCGGGTTATGCACCCGAAATGGCTTACTTCGAGTGCCTGCACGAATTGAAACTCATCGTCGATCTGATGAACGAAAAAGGCATCGCCGGGATGCGCTTCTCCATTTCCGAAACTGCAAAATGGGGCGACGTGAGCGTCGGCCTGAAGATCATCGACGCCGGCGTGAAAAAGCGGATGAAAGCCGCGCTCAAAGACATCCAAAGCGGCAAGTTTGCGAAGGAATGGGTGAAGGAATACGAGGGCGGCTACAAGAAATACAACGCGCTGCTCAAGACCGGTGAAAAACACGGCGTCGAGAAAACCGGCGAGAAATTGCGCGCGCTCATGCCGTGGATGCCGAAGCGAAATATTAAAGGCGCGCAGGCGGCGTATTGAATTTCAGATTGCAGATTTTCGATTGAATCAGCACGCGCGCCATGCCGCCGGATTCTTCAATCTGAAATCGAAAATCTGAAATGAGTTACCTCTGGATTGGCCTCGGCAGTGCGCTCGGCGGAATCGCGCGGTACGTTTTTTCAAGCTGGGGCGCGGCGTGGTGGGGACAGCGCTTCCCCCTCGCGACCATCCTCATCAATGTCGCCGGATCCTTTCTCATCGGCTTCGTCGCGTCGTGCGGAAAGTTCGAGGGAAAAATCTTCCTCAGCCCGATGACGAAGGATTTTCTGATGATCGGGGTGCTCGGCGGATTCACGACCTTCTCCTCGTTTAGCCTTCAGACCCTCTACCTCGCGCAGCGCGGAGAATGGATGCTCACGGCGTTGAACGTCGTTGGTTCTGTCGCGCTTTGCCTCGTCGGAGTCTGGCTGGGCTCCTGGTGCGGGAGATTTTTCAACGCCTGACCGCTCCCAGATACAGACCGCAAGCACGTCAGCCTCGAATGGGAGGAAATGAAACCACTGTTGATTCTCGGCATCGTCCTGATCGTGGCTGGCGTGGCGCTGCTCGCGCTGCGCGGCATTCCTTACACTAAAGAACACCGAGCGGAAATCGGACCGCTGAAACTCAAGGCTGACGAGGAGCGCACCTTTCCGGTTCCCCCCATTGCCAGCGTGGTCATCCTCGCGGGGGGCGTGGTGCTGGTGGTGCTGGGGATGAAAAAGTAAGCCGTCACATCGAAGCCGCGCGCTACTTAGCGAGCCGCAGCATCAGGTCTTTCGTTTCGACCGTCGTCCCGACCTTGACTAAAATCTCCGCGACCGTCCCTTCGGTTTGCGCCGTCACGGTCGTGTACATTTTCATCGCTTCGAGCGTGAGCAGCGTGTCGCCGGCTTTCACCTGATGGCCGACGCTGACCGCGACCGTCGCGACCATGCCCGGCATCGGCGCGCCGACTTGCAGTGGATCCGCCGGGTCGGCTTTCGCGCGCGCGACGACTTCTTTCGCCCGGCTTTTGTCCGCGACCTGAATGTGGCGCGGGTAACCGTTGAGTTCGAAAATCGCCGTGCGCTGGCCTTGCGCGTCGGCTTCGGTCAGGTCGAGCAGCCGCACGAAGAGCGTCTTGCCCGCTTCGAGTCGAACGCTGATTTCCTCCTTCGGTTTGAGTCCGTAGAAAAAGGTCGCGGTCGGCAACTGCCCCACGTCGCCGTGAGCTTTGCGCGCTTTGACAAATTCCGCGAAGACCTGCGGATACATCAGGTGCGAGTAAAGATCGTCGTCGGTGGCCTTGTCCCCGAGTTTTTTGGTCAGCTCCGCGCGCGTCGCTTCGAGATCGACTTTCTCCGCGCGCTCGCCGGGCCGTCCCGTGAACGGTTTCTTTTTCCCGAGCACGATCTTTTGCACGTCCGCCGGCCATCCGCCCATCGGCTGTCCCAGTCCGCCCGCGAGCATGTCGATCACGCTCTCCGGGAAGGCCGTGTTCGGCGGCAGCGTGTCGAGATAACTGCGCGCGTCGCCCGGCTTCACGCCGCGCGCGATGAGGAACATCGTCATGTCGCCGACGACTTTGCTCGACGGCGTGACCTTCACGATGTCGCCGAAGAGCTGATTGACCTCAGCATACATGCGCGCGATTTCCGGCCAGTGGTGCGCGATGCCCATGCCCGCCGCCTGTTCCTTGAGATTCGTGTATTGGCCGCCGGGCATTTCGTGGAGATAAACTTCCGCCGTGCCGTACGGCTCCGCGGTGTCGAACGGCTGGTAATATTTCCGTACCGCCGCCCAGTAATCGCTAAATTCATTGAGCGCTTCGACGTCGAGCCCGGTGTCCCGCGGCGTGTGCTCGAGCGCCGCGACGATGCTGTTTAAATTTGGCTGGCTCGTGCAACCGGACATCGACGCAAGCGCCGCATCCGCGATGTCCACCCCGGACTCGGCCGCCTGCAAAATGCTCGCCGCGTTGATGCCGCTCGTATCGTGCGTGTGGAAGTGAATCGGGATGCCGATTTCATCCTTGAGCGCCTTCACAAGCGCGCTCGCAGCATACGGGCGGCAAAGCCCAGCCATGTCTTTAATCGCGAGCATGTGCGCGCCCATGCGCTCCAGCTCCTTCGCGAGCGAGATGTAGTATTT
>JANXWU010000442.1 GCA_025350985.1 Spartobacteria bacterium
ACTAACCCGTCCGTCGTTGAGGAAACGCGCGTGGCGAATCAGCACTTCCGGTCCCGCGATGCCTTGGCCTGGCTGGTTGGCGTTCAGGTGGGCGAGTCAAAGAAGAAAGGAGACTGGGCTTTGTTTGCGAATTACCGCGAAGTCGGAATAGCTTCGGTCGATCCCAATCTCAATGACTCGGACTGGGGACTAAGTGCGCTGAACCTGCGCGGGGTCAAAATCGGCACCACTCATAACTTCACTGACTGGCTGACGGGAACGGTTGCTTTCTCCCATGCTTGGAACTTGGAGCGCAATCTTGTCGGCGGACAAGCGACCAGCGGAAATGCCATCGCTGATCTTAACAACGTCAGTGTCCTTCAGTTCGACGTGAACTGGAAATTCTAACTTCGCGACGACGCCGGCAGCGACTGCGCTGCCGGCGTCGTTCCTAGCTTCACCAATAACTTTCATGGAGACACAGATCATGCGTTCAACCTATACGCCGGTGAAAAGCCGGCTGACGACCAAGCCCACCCGGATCGACTTTGGCGCTCGGCTGCCCGTGCGGCGCTCAATCCCGGACTACCGGATGGCGCGTTATGGAATACCGTCCGTTCCTAGCGCAACTCCAAAACATCTGAGGCTTTAATCATGAAAAAATATGCTTTGTTCTTTTTGGTGCTGTTGGCTGGCTCGCTGCGAGTGTGCGCGGATGCCGTTTTACGCGTCGGGCATTTTCCAAATGTGACGCATGTGCAGGCGCTCGTGGCGCACAATTTGTCGCGGCAGGGAAAAGGCTGGTTTGAGGAACGGCTCGGGCCGGGCGTGAAAATCGAGTGGTTCATTTACAATGCCGGTCCGAGCGCGATGGAGGCGGTGTTCGCGAACTCGATCGACCTGACCTACGTCGGACCGAGTCCGGCCATCAACGCTTACGCGAGATCCAACGGCGACGAGGTGCGGATCATCGCGGGCGCGGCGAATGGCGGCGCGGCGCTCGTGGTCGCGGCGGACAGCACACTGAAAACGCCCGCGGATTTTCGCGGCAAGAAAATCGCGACGCCGCAACTCGGCAACACGCAGGACGTTTCGTGCCGCGCTTGGCTGGCGGCGGGTGGTTTGAAAATCACGCAGCTCGGCGGCGAGGCGCAGGTGGTGCCGACGCAGAATCCGGATCAGCTCGCGCTGTTTGCGGACAAAAAAATCGACGCGGTGTGGACGGTTGAGCCGTGGGTGTCGCGGCTGGAACTCGAAGCCGGCGGCAAGGCCATCGTCGAGGAAAGCGACTCGCCGACGACCGTGCTCGTGGCGCGGGCGCGGTTTTTGAAAGAACAGCACGCGCTCGCGCAAAAGTTCGCGGCGGCGCATCGCGAGTTGACGGATTGGATTCAGAAAAATCCCGAGGCGGCGCAGAAACTCGTCGTGGCCGAACTGACCGAGGAGGTGCGAAAGGAGGTCAAAGCCGAACTGATCGCGCACGCTTGGAAACGGATCACGCTGACGAACGAGGCGAGTCGCGGGACGTTTGAAAAGTTCGTCGTCAACGCGAAAAAGGCGGGCTTTTTGCGCACAGCGCCGGCGCTGGATCGGCTGGTGGAAAAACCCTGATGGAAGCCGTTGCCGAAGAACTCAGGCAGATCGCTCCGGCGAAGCTGGCCGTTGAAAACGTGTCGAAGCGTTTTCACACGGGGCAGGGAATTACGCACGCGCTCGACGAGGTGTCGCTGCAAATTACGGAGGGCGAATTCGTCTGTCTCGTCGGGCCGAGCGGCTGCGGAAAATCGACGCTGTTGAACATCATCGCGGGACTGGAAGAGCCGGACAGCGGACAGGTTTTGTCCGACGGCAAACCGATCTCCGAACCCGGCCGCGACCGGATGATGATGTTTCAGGAATCGGCGCTGTTCCCGTGGCTCGACGTGCTCGGCAACGTGATGTTCGGACTGCGGCTCAAGCCCAATCTCAACGACAAGGAACGCCGCGAGGTGGCGCGGTTTTATTTGAAACTGGTCGGTCTGGAAAAATCGACGCGCTCCAATATCCACGAGCTTTCCGGCGGGATGAAACAGCGCGTCGCGCTCGCCCGTGCGCTGGCTCCGAACCCGCGTGTGCTCTTGATGGACGAGCCATTCGCGGCGCTGGATGCGATGACGCGCGAGCAGCTTTACGGCGACATTCAGACGATCTGGCAGGCGCGGAAAAAGACGATTCTCTTCGTCACGCACAACGTCCGGGAGGCGGCGTGTCTCGGTGACCGCGTCGTGCTTTTTTCACCGCATCCGGGGAGGATTCGCGAGGAGTTTCGGATCGACCTGCCGCGGCCGCGCGACATCAACAGCGTCGAACTGGCGGGCTACTCGTCGGCGATTACGCGGGCTTTGAAAAACTACGTCAGCGAGGAGGTGGCGGAATGAAACGCCTTATCGCCTCGGCCATTTTTTTCCTCGCGCTGCTCGGGGTCTGGCACGCGCTCGTGCTGGCGAAAATCTGGTCGCCGGTGCTGCTGCCTGATCCGAAACTGGTCGGCGGGTATCTGCTCGACGCGGCAAAAGACGGCACGCTTTTGCAGGCGACGCTGGTGACGATGAAACGGCTCTTGCTCGGCTACGCCATCGGCATCGTGATCGGTTTGCCGCTGGGATTGGTCACCGCGCGCTTCAAGTTTGCCGAAGACACCATCGGCGTGCTCGCGCTCGGGCTGCAAACTTTGCCGAGCGTCTGCTGGGTTCCACTGGCCCTGATTTGGTTCGGGCAAACGGAAGTCGCCATGCTTTTCGTCGTCATCATGGGCACGCTGTGGTCAGTCATCATCGCGACCGACAACGGCGTGCGCAACGTGCCGCCGATTTACGCGCGCGCCGCCCGCACGATGGGCGCGAAGCCGCTCTACACCTTGATTCGCGTGGTGTTCCCCGCGTCCCTGCCGTTCATCGTCAGCGGCATGAAACAAGGCTGGGCGTTCGCGTGGCGCTCGCTGATGGCGGCGGAGATTTACGTTACGATCCTCACCGGTTTCGGGCTTGGACATTTGCTCCACTACGGGCGCGAATTGAACGCGATGGATCAGGTGATCGGCGTGATGTTTGTGATCGTCGTGATCGGGTTGCTCGCCGATAAGATTCTGTTTTCGCCGTGGGAAAGATTTCTGCACCGGCGCTGGGGCACGGGGAAAGTGTGACCTCGCGTGCGCGCCGACGATTGGTTAATCAGGGGCGACATGCGTGAACTGATCGATCTCCTCGTTCGCAGCGGCGTACCGCTTTTGATCGTCGGCGGACACGCGGTCGGGATGCACGGCGCTCAGCGCGACACGGTTGATCTCGATTGCCTTGTCGCCACCGAGAGCCGGCAAACGCTCACCGATTTTCTGAAAACGCGGGGTTTCGACGAAATGGCGACGCACGGAAACTTTTCGCGGTTTCGCCATCGTTCGCTGCTGTATCCGCTCCTCGATTTGATGGAGGTCGATCCCGGCGTTTGGACTCAAATGTGGAATGGATCGGTGGAAAAAACATTTGCCGGGCTAAAGGTGCGCGTGCCCTCCGTCGGGCATTGCATCGCGATGAAACTGCACGCGATCCGCCAGAATCCCGAGCGCGAGTGGAAGGATGGCGGCGACATTGTGCGGTTGTTGCGAGGTCATCCATCCGCATTGACTCGCGAAAAGTTGGGCGAACTTTGTGCGCGCTACGGGTTGCCGGAGTTTGCGGCGGAGATATGGTCCAGGATATGAACGAGCCTGAGATTGATTATTTTCTCAATCTTCCCGAATGCGGGCCGGTCGATTTCCCTCCGCCGGTGCTGCCGCTCGAAGCGTATTGGGATTGGCTCGAAGAAATGCACCAGGACCGGGTCGCGCGCGGTGTCTTGATGAAGCTGTCCGAAGACCCGCGCCGGATGCCGGTCGAGGCGCGGTTCACGCTCTGACCGACGGGGATTTGTGGAAAAATGAGCGCGCCACTTTTCGATCTCTCGGGAAAAGTCGCGCTCGTCACCGGCACCAGCCGCGGGCTGGGGCAATACTTCGCGCGGGCCCTCGCCCGTGCTGGGGCGGACATCGCGATGACCAGCCGCCAACGCGAATCGTGCGCGCCTTTTCAAAAGGAAATCGAAGCGCTCGGACGGCGCACTTTTGCCACCGACCTCGACGTGCGCGATCACGCGAGCATTCAGAAAGCAGTGGCCGAAATCGAGACGCAGTTTGGTGCCATCGACATCCTGGTGAACAACGCCGGCTGCAACGTGCGCAAGCCCGCGCTCGACGTGACTTGGGACGACTGGAACCTCGTGCTCGACACGAACCTGCGCGGCACGTTTTTCGTCGCGCAAGCC
>JANXWU010000452.1 GCA_025350985.1 Spartobacteria bacterium
ACAAGGTTGCCGAGTGCCTCGACAGGAATGGCAATAGACTTTCCTGCTTCCTCGTCAAGGTCAACGGCGAGCACATCCGGCGCTCGCTCGCGACGATAGACCTCGCGCTGGCAACGCGGCGGATGGTGGAATTCCGCGCGAAAGCGGGGCGGCTGGAGGGCCGTGGCACAGAAGGAGGGCTGCATCAAAGATGCAGGCAAAGCTGCTCCAGTTCGCAGAGCGCGAGCTACAAGCCCGCCTCCCGATTTCACAATCCGAAGAGGAATCTGGAACTCAGGAACTCAGGAATAAGAGAGTGACGGCGATTGTTTCTTTTCCTTGAGTTCATGGCTTCCAGATTTGCTGGTTCTGCTGGGGCGAAATCCCGCTTGACCTTTCTCAGCCGATTCCCCATCAATGCCCCGCCAAACGCCGGATTCCTCAGTCCGGCGTCAGATTTTTTGTATGAAAACGCTGCACCATTTTGTCCTCACCGTTAGCTTTCTATTTGCGACCTTGATCGCGCAGGCTCAGCAAGCCGCGCCGATCGTCCGGCAGATCGACGTCCAGTACGCCGGGCCGTCCACGGTGAGTAAAGAGCGCATCATCGCGAACATGCGGACGAAAATCGGGCGGCCTTATTCCGAGCAGGCGGTCGATGAGGACGTGCGCAGCCTTTATGCGATGGGCAGTTTGATCAATGTCCGCATTTTCGGCGAGCCGACGCGCGATGGCGTGAAGGTGATCGTCGTGGTGCAGACGAAGGCGAAGATCAGCGAGGTGGAACTCAATGGCGTGACGCAGATCAAGCAAAAGTCGCTGGAGAAAAAGCTGCTGGTCAAAAAGGGCGATTCGCTCAACGAAGCAAATTTGGAAGCGGACCGGCAGAAGCTGCTCGAGGAATATCGCGGCAAGGGTTACAGCGACACGGCGGTCGATTATAAAGTCGTGACGAACGAAAAAGCGGCGACGGCTCGCGTGATTTACACGGTTAAAGAATCGGGGAAAACCGTGATCAGCGCGGTGCGATTCGAGGGCAACGAGGTGCTGACGACGAAGGAACTCCGCAAGCAAATCAAGACGAAGCCAAAGAACCTGCTGTCGTTCATCACGAAAGCCGGGCAGCTTCAAAGCGATCAAGTCGATCAGGACGTGCAGGCGCTGCGCGATTACTATCAGAGTCACGGGTATCTCGATGTGGAAGTGTCTGCGCCCGACGTACAGCGGGCGAAGGGCGACCGGGTCGAGCTGGTTTTTCGCATCAAGGAAGGCCGGCAATATCATGTGGGCCGGGTCGGCATCACAGGTGCGCGCGTCTTCTCCGCGGACGAAGTGCGCAAGACGACGAAGACGAATGAGAGTGCGGTGTTTTCGCCCCAGCAACTGCGCGCGGACGTGAAGGCGATCAAGGATCTCTACGGCGCGAAAGGCTACATCGACTTGCAGGTGAACGCCGAGACGAGCACGGGTGGGAGCGGAATCGTGAACGTGGAGTTTCGCCTGGACGAAGGCACGCAGAGCTACGTCGAGCGCGTGAACATTCAAAACAACTCGGCCACCAAAAATACGAAGGACAAAGTCATCCGCCGCGAGCTGGCCGTGGCGCCGGGCGATCTTTATAACAGCGTGCTGGTGGAGCAGAGCAAAAAGCGGCTGGAAAATCTGAACTACTTCTCGCGCGTGGATGCCTATCCCGCCGACACCGGCGTGGCCGGGCACAAGGACTTGAACGTGCAGGTCGAGGAGAAGCGCACCGGGACGCTGAACTTCGGCGCGGGCTTCAGCTCGATCGACAATTTGATCGGCTTCGCGGAAATCCAGCAGAGCAATTTCGACATCATGAACTGGCCGCATTTCACTGGCGGCGGCGAGCGGTTTCGCGCGCGCGTTCAATACGGCACGCAGCGCAAGGACTTCACCGTCTCGCTGACCGAGCCTTGGTTTCTCGACTACCAGATTGCCGTCGGTGGCGAGGTGTTTTACCGCGACGCCAGCTACGTCAGCTCGGTTTACAACACGCGCGATTACGGCTTCGACATCAACGTGCGCAAGCCGCTGGGGCCGTTCACCTCGGTGCGCTTCGATTACCGGCTTGAAGACATTGGCATCTTTAATGTCAGCCGTGCCGCGTCGGATTTGATCCGAGTGGAACAGGGCAGCCTCGTCAAAAGCTCGATCACCGCCGGGATCACCCACGACACCCGCGACAGTGTTTTCCTCAGCCGCCGCGGGCATCGCATCGATCTTTCGACCTACGTCTCGGGCGGACCGCTGGGTGGCGGCGAGAGCATTTACGGCTTCGATGTCGAGGGCTCGCAATATTTCCATTTGCCTTGGGACACGATTTTTCTGCTCAACGGTGAAGTCGCCGGCGTCGATGCTTACAATGGCCGCGACCGCGTGCCGATTTGGGACCGTCTCTTCCTCGGCGGCGCGAACAACCTGCGTGGCTACAGCTTCCGCAAAGCCGGCCCGAAGGACGAAAACGGCGAACCGCTGGGTGGCCGGACGATGGCGCGGTTCACGACGGAATTTACTTTTCCCGTCATCGAACGCGTGCGCGGCGCGTTGTTTTACGATGTCGGGTTTGTGAATCAGGCGTCGTTCGATTTCAGTCCGGGCACGGTCAATCAGGACGTAGGTCTGGGCGTCCGCATCGACCTTCCCATCGGCCCAGTCCGCCTGGACTATGGATTTCCGTTGCAACACGATTCGTTCACCAGTTCCAGCGGGAAGTTTAACTTCACCATCGGCTATCAATTTTGAACGAAACCGCCCTCGTGCGGTCTGACACCACTCCAAAACACCTCGCAACATCCACATGACAAAACTGCTCACTCTCACCGGCGTCCTCGGACTTTCGCTCCTCGCCACCACTCTTCCCGCTCGCGCCCAGGTAAAAATCGGCGTCGTGGACATGGACAAGGTTTTCAAGTCCTACTACAAAACCAAGGACGCGGAGACGAAGATCAACGAGGCGCGTTCCTCGGCGAAAAAGGAACTCGACGACCGCATGGCCGACTACAGCAAGGAATTGGACGGCATCAAAAAGCTGGAGGAAGAATTGGCGCGCCCGGAATTGAGCAGCGCGAGCAAGGCCGACAAATCCAAGCAACGCGACGAACGAATCGCCAAAATCCGCGCCACCGAACGTGAGATCAAGGAGTTTCAGGGTCAGCGGGAAAAAGATCTGCAAAGCCAGGCGATTCGGATGCGCAATGGCATCGTCGAGGAGATTCAGGAATTGATCCAAAAGGAAGTGAAAGCGGACAATTTCAACCTCGTGCTGGACAAATCCGGCTCCAGTCTCAACGGCGTGCCGATCATTCTCTACTCGAATTCCGACTGGGATTTCAGCGACAAAATCATCACTGCCCTGAACAAAAACCGCAGCTCGAAAGACGCGGAAGCACCTCCGGCGGCGCCAAAGAAAAAGTAGCCGTGAACGCTACGATCGCCGAACTCGCCGCGCTCGTGGGGGGCCGGGTGGAGGGCGACCCGTCGCCGGTGCCAATCACCGGTGCCGCGGCGCTCGCGGAGGCCGGGGAGGGGCACATTACGTTTTTCGGCAATGCGAGATACCTTCCCGCGCTGCGGGCTTGCCGCGCGACGGCGGTCTTGGTGCCGATGGATTGCGACGAGCCGATTGCCCCGGTGAAAATCCGGGTGGAGAATCCTTCCCTGGCCTTCGCCAAAGTTCTGGAGCGCCTGGCCCCTCCGCGCCATTTGTTTCCGAAAGGCGTCCATCCCACTGCCGTCATCGGTGAAAACGTGACGCTCGGCGAGGACGTCACCATTCAACCGTACGTCGTGATCGAACCCGGCACGAAAATCGGCGCGCACAGTTTCATCGGCGCGCATGTTTACATCGGACACGGATCGACTGTTGGCGAGAACTGCCACATTCATCCCAACGTCACCATTCGCGAACGCACGCTGATCGGCCACCGCGTCCTGATCCACAGCGGCAGCGTGATTGGCGGGGACGGTTTCGGCTTTGAGTTCGTGAACGGGCGACACGTTAAAATCCCCCAAACCGGGATCGTTCAACTCGACGATGACGTGGAGATTGGGGCAAATACCGCGATTGATCGCGCGCGGTTTGGCCGCACTTGGATTGGCGAAGGCACCAAAATCGACAATCTTGTTCAAATCGCCCACAACGTCATCATCGGCAAACATTCGCTCATCATCTCGCAAGTCGGCATTTCAGGAAGTACGCGACTGGGCGAATATGTCACACTTGCCGGCCAAGTGGGAGTAGTTGGCCACATCGAAATTGGCGATCAGGTAGTGGTTGGCGCTAAGGGAGGTGTGAGTAAGAATGTCCCGGCCAAGGCGATTATTTGGGGATCTCCAATTGCGGGCCCGATCAAAGAAGAAAAGGAAAAGCTGGCCTACGTGAACCGGTTGCCCAAACTCTTCACACGGGTCAAAAGTCTGGAGCAGCGTCTGGACGACAAGGAAAAACTTCCTCCGTTGACGCTCTGAAAGCTTGCCGTCCAGCGCACGACCGCTAACTTGTCGCTCCACGTTATTTTGGAGCAAGTCGTATGGCTCGGAAAAAACAAACCAAACGCAAAGTGTCCTGCGCCCGGCTGCCGATGCAGCGCCTGCTGCCGTTCGCGCACGAAGGCCGTTACTTTGATTTACGGGCCGTCTTCGACCGCCTGAACACAAAATATTTCGCCAACGCCCTCAAGCGTTACACCATCGTCTGGGGCCGCAAACGCAAGCTGCCGCCGCGAGAATATTTTGTCTTCGGGACGATTCAGGAACACGATCGGATGATTCGCATTCATCCACTGCTCGACCAGCGCTTCGTGCCCGTTTGGTTTTTGGAATACGTGATTTACCACGAGATGTGCCATGCCGTCGTGCGCGACAAATACGACCCGTCCGGCCGGCGGATTGTGCATCACGAGAAATTTTGGGAACGCGAGCAGCGCTTTCCGCATTTCCGCAAAGCCAAGCGATGGGAAGACGAAAACCTCGCGCGCTTTCTGCGTTGAGGATTGAGCGCGTTGGGAGTTGAGAGTTCGGCGTTCCTGGTGGAAAGTTCGCGCCTTTTGAACACTCAACCCTCCACCCTCCGCTCGCACCTTTCCGGCAAGCGCGTCCTGCTCGGCATGAGCGGCGGCGTCGATTCGTCGGTCGCCGCGCACATCCTCAAGCAGCAAGGCTCCGAGGTCATCGGCGTGACGATGAAAGTTTGGCCGCAGGACTGCATCTCGCGCGCCGAGGACAAATGCTGCGGCCCGAGCGCCATCGCCGACGCGCGCGGCGTCGCCCACGCGCTTGGCATCCCACATTACGTCGTCGATGAGGCAAACCAGTTCGAGAAGCTGATCATCGATTATTTTGCCAGCGAATATCAGGCCGGGCGCACGCCCAACCCGTGCGTGATGTGCAACGAAAAGCTCAAGTTCGGCAACCTTTGGGACAAGGCCCGCTCCCTCGGCTGCGACTACATTGCCACCGGCCACTACGCCATCATCGAGCATCACGGAGACCGCGCCGTTTTGCGCAAAGGCCTCGACCCGCGCAAAGACCAGTCCTACTTCCTGGCCACCCTGCGCCACGACCAACTCCTCCACGCCCTTTGCCCGCTCGGCGCGATGGAGAAACCAGAAATTCGCGCCATCGCCCGGCAACTCGGCCTCAAGGTCGCCGACAAAGCCGACAGCCAGGAAATCTGCTTCGTCCCCGGCAACGACTACAAAGCGTTTTTGAAAACACACCTGGACGCCGGCGAGTTCCATCCCGGCGGCATCTTTGACCAAACCGGCACGCGCATCGCCGAGCATGAAGGCATCGAGATGTTCACCATCGGTCAGCGCAAGGGGCTCCCCGGCGGCTCGCCGCGTCCGCGCTACGTCATCGACATCGACCCGGCGACGAGCAGCGTCATCGTCGGCGACGAGGACGACCTTACGACCGCGGAGTTTGAAATCGACCGCGTGAACTGGATTGGCGACGGCGATTTTGGAGCGTCCGTCGAAGCCTCGGTAAAAATTCGTTACGCCCACGCCGGCACACCCGCGACCTTGACGCCCTTGGAAAACGGACGCGCCCGCGTGCGGCTGCACGAACCGCAGCGCGCTGTCACGCCCGGCCAGGCGGCGGTGATCTACGACGGCGACCGCGTGCTCGGTGGCGGTTGGATTTTGCGAAAACCGGCCATGGTCGCGACCTTTTCCAAAAAGACCACCGGCTACGACGTAAAAAATTCACCCTCACGCCCTTGAAGTAACCGCGGGACTTTTCCGCGCTCCGACACCTAACCACCAAATCAGAGAACTTATGCAAAGAAACCACTTATCGCGAGCCCTGTTCATCCTTGTCGCAGCCACATTGGGACTTACCCAGTTATCGGCGGAGGTAAAGTTCGACCAGGATCCGAAACACCAATTACCGAAGCCGGACACCAAGCCCGCCAACCTGAAGAAGCCGGTAAAGGTGTTCATCATGATGGGTCAGTCGAACATGTTCGGGATGGGAGATATTTCACCGGCGGATAAAAAGGGGACGCTCGAGTATTTCACCAAGACGGAAAAGAAATACCCGCACTTACTCAATGATGCGGGTGCTTGGACAACTAGAAATGATGTCCGCTATGTCCAAGTGATGGAAAACAAAGGGCAGATGCAGATGTTGCATGACGAGTGGCTGACCGTGAAGGGCAAAACCATCGGGCCGGAAGTCCAGTTCGGTTACATCATGGGACAGTTGCTGGACGAGCCTGTGCTTCTTATTAAAAGCTGCATCGGCAACCGTGGTCTTGGCTGGGACCTGCTCCCTCCCGGCAGCGAACGCTACACCGTCGATGGCACCACTTACGCCGGCTATAAAGACACCCCGGATAAGTGGGTGGAAGGTCAGCCGAAGAAAGAAGTCAACTGGTATGCGGGCAAACAGTATGACGATGACATGAAGAACGCCAAAGCGATCTTAAGTGAAATCGGCAAGCATTATCCCGGGGCGGAAAAATACGAAATCGCCGGATTTGTGTGGTGGCAGGGCCACAAGGACCAGAGCGCCGTTTACGCCAGCCGCTACGAGCAGAACTTGGTGAACCTGATTAAGGCCCTGCGCAAAGATTACAGCGCGCCGGACGCGAAGTTCGTGCTGGCCGTGGGTTGCGGAAATCCTGGGCGCGAGAGCTTCGGCTTGCAGATTGCACAAGCTCAACTGGCGATGAACGATGCCAAGAAACACCCGGAGTTTGTCGGCAACGTGAAGTGCGTGGAATCTCGCGATTTTTGGCCGGCGGTGGAAGACTCTCCAAACGCAAAACAAGGCTTCCACTATTTTCACAATGCCGGCACCTACATGGAAGTGGGCAACGCGCTGGGCTGGGCGATGGCGGACTTGTTGAAAGCGGGAAAATGAGTGGTTCGACCTTACCGAAAGAGCCGCATTAGCACTTGCGGCTCGGTTATCGTTGGGATTGAGTGTCGCCAACTCTCAAGGCGGGATAGTATCGCCACGCCTGACCGTTCGACCTTCCCGCACTTCCCATGACCCCGATGCGTTCTGCTTTTGCCACGGCTTGTTTGCAACGACTGCGATCATCCAGTGTCACGTCTCATGGATGGTTAAAAGTCGTCGCTCTTTTTAGCTATTTGACCGGCGCGTCGGCGACTTGTTGGGCCGCGGATGAACTCGAGATTCAAATTGGGACGCTGCACGGACAGATGAAGTATGATTTGGAATCATTTCAAGTGAAGCCCGGCGCGAAAGTTCGCCTGACCCTCAAGAACATGGATGAGATGCAGCATAATTTGCTCATCCTCACGCCAGGTAAGAACAAGCCGCTTGAAGTCGCGCAGAAGGCTTGGGCACTCGGCGCCGAGGCGGTGAAGAAAGCATTTGTGCCCGATGTCCCCGACGTGCTTTTCCACACCAAAGTAGTGGACCCGCAAAAGTCGGATACGATCACCTTTGTCGCGCCCGATAAGGAGTCCGACTACCCGTATGTCTGCACCTTGCCGGGGCACGCCTTTTCGATGAAAGGAGTGATGCGAGTCAGCAAGCTGCCAGCGCCTCCAGTTAAAGTAATCGCAGGCAAGGGCGATACTGATTCCACATTTCATCTGCACGTCACGGATGAGCCGATGATCGTCCGCGCCTTTGTGGAAGGAGGTCCGCCGCGGTCCATCTCGGTCGGCCTGCCGGGTGGAACGAGTTATCTTTTCGATGCTGAGCTTTGTTATGTGCGCTTCGGTTGGACGGGGATGTTTCTCGATGTCGGGCCAAACGTGGGCACCGGACCTGGCGACCGCGGCGGCGGATGGTGCCATGTTCTCGGTGGGAAGTTTGAACTTGGTGACTCTGGTTTTCCCATCAGCCTCGGCGCGCGGGATGTGAAGCACACGGTGAAGTTTTCCGGCTACCGCTTGCGCGGAAAAGAGGCGCCGCAGTTCTTCTTCACCATCGACGGTCAGCGAGTGACACAGACCATCCGGGCGGCACCGTCGGGCGTGGGACTCATGTCTGAGTTCGAGCGCGATCCCGGCAAGCTCTTCTTTTACGTTTCGCCTCATGGCTTGGAACTCACGTCCTCGGCAGGGACCTGGCAATCAGGACGACTCGAAGTGCCGGCGGGAGAGGCCCGGAAGTTCAGCGTCACCATCGTCCAGCAACCCAAAGGCGACCGGAAGCCAAAAGCTCCCGCTGTGGATCCATGAAAAACAGCATCTTACTTATAGCTCTATTGCTCCGTCTGGTCGTAGTAGCGGCTGAGGCTCCGCGCGACTCCGGCCCGGTTCGTTTGCCCGCCGGTTATACTTTGGAAACCATTGAGATTCCTCCTAAGATCACTCTTGGCGTAGGTGGTCTCGCTTTTACGCCGAAAGGCGACCTACTCATCTGCACGCGCGAAGGAGAGGTGTGGCGGTATCGCGATGGTGCTTGGTCGCGTTTCGCTCAAGGTCTGCACGAGCCGCTCGGACTCTATGTCGATCAAAAGAGGGACGAGGTGTGGGTGATGCAGCGACCGGAGTTGACTAAACTCATTGATGAAGACGGCGACGGAAAGGCTGATCTCTATCAGACCGTGAACTCGGATTGGGGCTTGAGCGATAACTACCACGAGTATGCCTTCGGGCCGGTGCGCGATGCGGCGGGAAATTTCTACGGCACCTTAAACACGACCTTGAGCTGGCCCGTTTGGGCTAAGAGCGACCGCTGGGACGTTGGGCGCGTGCATGACAGTAAGATGGGTCGGGCGGCTCTGTATCGCGGCTGGTGTTTTCAAATCACGCCGGAAGGAAAGTTTGTTCCCTACGCATCGGGATTGCGTTCGCCTGCCGGCATCACGATCAACAAACGCGGCGAGATTTTTTATACGGACAACCAGGGCGATTGGAACTGCACGTCGAGCTTGCATCAAGTTATCAAAGGTCGCTTTTACGGACATCCTTCTTCGCTGATGGATCATCCTGATTTCGCGGGCAAGAACCTCAATCGCCTCACCGAGGAAGAGTTCGATCATCTTCGGCAAAGGCCGGCGATTTATCTTCCGCACGGAGAACTTTCGAATTCACCCGGCGAGCCTGTGTTCAACGAAACCGGCGG
>JANXWU010000469.1 GCA_025350985.1 Spartobacteria bacterium
TTCCGTTTCCTCGTTCCTTTCTTCTGCCTGCTCACCTCGCTCGCGCAGGCGTGCGATATCTGCGGCTGCTACTCGCCCGACGGGCACTGCATCATGCCGGGAATGCAGGCCAGCCTCGACCGCGGCGCGGCGCAGGCCGGCTCGCTCGGACGGCCTTTCACCGACAAACGCGGTTTCTTTTTCGCGGTGGCGGAACAGTTCACGCATTTCGGCTCGCTCCAGTTTGAGAGCCGCGCCGTCGCGAATCCAACGAACCAGCGGCTCGACAGTTTCATCACGCAGTTCGTGCTCGGCTACGCCCTCAACGACCGCTTCAGCCTGCATGTGAACCTGCCGTCCGTGTATCGCGATTTTCGCCGACCCGAGGGATTCAAAACAGACGCGGGAAGTTTGAGCGGCATCGGCGATTTGTCGGTGATTGGAAATTTCGTCGTGTGGCGGAAGGAAACGAGCGCGTTCAGCGGTGCGCTACGCGTGCTGGGCGGGGTGAAATTTCCGACCGGTTCCGCGAGCCGGTTGAATGAGGAATTGCACGAAACCGAAGTCGCGGGCGCGCCGGAAAGCGGCATCCACGGCCATGACCTCGCTCTCGGCAGCGGTTCGTACGACGGCATCGTCGGGTCGAGTTTTCATCTCCGCTACAAGCGCGCGTTTTTCAGCGGCGCGGTGCAGTACTCGATCCGCAGCGAAGGCGCGATCGGCTATCGCTACGCCGATGACTTGAGCTGGAACTTTGGTCCGGGCGCGTACCTTTTTCTCAACGAAAAATATGCCGTCGCGCTGCAGGCAAATGTTTCCGGCGAGCGTAAAGACCTCGACACTTTTCGCGGTCAGCCAGCCGCCGACACGGGCGTGACGGGGTGGTATGCCGGGCCGGAAATCGTGGCCACGTACAAAGAGAAAATCAGCGCGGAATTCGGCGTCGATGTGCCGGTGGAAATTCGCAACACCGCGTTGCAGTCGGTGCCGGACTACCGGCTGCGCGCAGCGGTGACAGTGCGGTTTTAGAAGAATCTGGAACGCAGAGGGCGGCTAAAAAAACTCGACGCGTGTGGAAAGCGGCGCGAGGACGCGCCGCACTCCAAAGCGGCTGCGCCGCCAGACCAGGCAGCTTGCGCGCGGCGCGCTTTGGAGTGCGCTTCGTCCCCGCAGCGCTTTCACCACGCGTGCGCCGAATTTAAACGCCCACTCGGGAAAGCAGGGAGTTCACTTCGCTCAGAATGACACGCGCTTTTTTTAGCGATGCAAGTGTCGGCGAGTATCGACGGGCACCGCGTCGCGGTCGGGCAGGGGAACTTCGCGCCAGCCCGATTCGTCGAAAAAAACCAGGCGGCGCTGTAGCTTCACGAAGAGCCGTTCGAGCGGCATCAGCGAAGCGACCGGAACGTGAATCGTCGCGTTGCGTCCCTCGACGCGCACGGTCGCCAGTCGCAGCAGCGCGCCGGTGTCCGCCTCCCGGATATGCACGCGTCGGCTGGTGGACGGCACGGGCAGAATCCACCGGATGCTCCCGGCGTCCGCGCTCTCGGCAATCACACTGAGTTGCGTGCCCTTGAGCGGAGATTTGCGCAGACGCACGCGCAGTTGGAGCGCGCCGTTTTCGATGGTCGCGCGCCGGATGGGGTGATGGCTCGATGACGCGCCGATTTTTCCCGGACGATAGAAAATCTCGGCGTCCTGAGCGTAGGCGGTGAAGCGGCGTTTGCTCAAAGCCATCTGGCTGCCGTGGCAGAGAATGGCCTCGCGTTTACGCTCTTTCTCCTCGGGTCGGAGCGAAAGGGTGACGCGATGCGGCGGCGCGTGTTTGCCGGCGTGGACGACGAAGTAAAGCGCGGCCAAACGCGCTGGATCAAGCCGCTCGCGGTCGAGGGCGAGGTTCATGAAAACGTGCAGCGAACTGTGGTCGGGGTGCAGGTCGGTCGAGCACGGAAACACGACCAGCGTCGGCTGCATTTCGCGCAGCGCCGCGCCCAGCATTTTGAGCGGACGCTCGTCGCCGGTGAGCAGCATCCCGGTGATGCCCTGGTCGGGTAGCCCGAGAAAACGGATGGAGTTCGCCGGGACGCCGAGAAATTCCATCGAGCAAATCGCCTCGCGACGGCGGCGCGCACCCCAGCGCGCGCGGTCGTCGGGATCGATGCTCCACTTCCGCTCGACCACCCGCTGCGGCCAGGGATTGTTCTCGCCGTCGGTGGCGAAGAGCACGCGGACTTTGGCGTGCGCGGCGAGGGCGCGTTGAATCAAGCCGCCGGTGGCGAGGGCCTCGTCGTCGGGATGCGGCGCGAGAATCAGCACGCGGTCGCGCGCGGTGAATTTTGGCAGCGGGGTCATTTCTCTTTTCGACCGATGACGGGGCTGGCGCCGTGGTAAGGGCCGAGGCCGCGCTCGAGAGCTTGCGCCCATTTGAGGGTGATTGGTCCTTTGCGACTCATCGGCTGAAAACTGTGGGGGCCGGCTTCAAGCACGCGCGGGCCGTCGTACGGTTTCCCGTCGAGCAGACTGTCTGCCGCGCCTTCGCCGACCATCGCATAGCGCGCCGGAATTTTTACGTCAAACTCTAATCGCTGCCGTGCGTGAACCGACCCCAGCTCTTTGCCCGCGACGCGATAATTTCCGTAAAACGGCACGTAGTTTTCAAGGATGAACGCCTTGCCCCGCGGCGGCATCCGTTGGGTGATGGCCACGCAAGTCTTGGTGGCGGCGAGGCGTTCCGGGATGTCGTCCAAAGTGGGGTCGCGGTGGATGCGCTCGTTGGTGATGCCTTCAAACACAGGACGGACGGGACGATGGCGAAAGATCGTTTCGCCCTTCGAGTCGAGCACCCTGTCGCCGGGGTCGGTGAGGTGCAGCATCACCCCCAACTGCTGCTCGAAGAGAAACGCCTTGTTGATCCACGGACGCTGGACGGCAAAGGTCCAAGCGATTTCGCCAGCGGCGACCAGCGCGGGCGATACCGCCAAAACCGTTATCAATCTGGGATTTGCCACGCTCCCGCGCCGGACAATTTCTAAAACCGCCACGGCCAGCCCGAGGCAAAGCAGCGGCGAGAGCGGGAGAAAATCCTGGCGCGTGATCAGCGGCCAGAAACTCCGCATCGGGTAGTAGTAAAAGCCGGCGGCCAGAAAAAGAATGGCGCGACGTGACGCGAGCGAACGGTCGGATTTTGAATGGACGTATTTTTTTGCGAGAAAAAATAGGACCGGGATGGAGAGCGGAAACCACGTCGTGTGGAAGCCGAGGCTTTTGGATTTGCCCAGGTGCGGCAGCGTGTTGTGCGTGACGACACAGTAATAGAAATCCGGCCACGCGCCTTTTTGCCAAAAGAAAATCACGACGGCCGCGGGGATGATCGATGCGCCCGCAAGCCAGGCGGCAAGCCACTTCGCGAGCAATCGCCAGTCGATTTTGTCGCGGGCAAGGAGGCGAATGATCAGCGCCATCCCGAGGGAGAGCATGAGCGCGACGACGAGCAGCGAGGTTTTCATCGACACGCCGAAGGCCGCGCCTAGGACGAGGCCGAGGATGAACGCGCGCTTGGTGTCGAAGGACTCGCGCAAGAGCAGGGCGAGGGCGACGAGCCAGAGCGCGACCCACAAATCGTCCGTGCGAAACTCCGTCGCGGTCAGCAGGAAATTCGGCCACAACCCTGCCAGCACCGCAGCCCACAAACCGATGCGGCGCGAGAAGAGCGAAGCGCCGATGCGATACACCGCCCACAGGCTGACGGCGAAGAGCGGAATCATCGCGAGGCGCATCAGCACGAGAATGTCCGCGCGCTCGCCGAGCAGTTTCAAAAGCGGCGAACACAGCGCTTGAAAAAGCGGTGTGTGGTTGTCGAAAAAATCGCGGTAAGGCAACAGTCCCTGCGTCCATCCCCAGACAACGTGCAAATGCTGCGGCTCGTCTGAATCAACGCGATAGACAAAGGCGTACAGAATTTTCAGCAGTGCCAGCGCGGCGAAACATGCGGCCAGACACCGGCGCTCGACGGTGGACCCAAAAGCATCGGGCGATGGGTCCGTCAGCGGGTTTGAGCGGGGAACGATTTCGCGAATTTCAGTCGCGGCGAGTGGAATGGGCGGATTTTCCAAGCGGCGAAAATA
>JANXWU010000484.1 GCA_025350985.1 Spartobacteria bacterium
TGGTGGCGCGACTGGACCCGATCAAGGATCATCCAACTTTCCTCCAAGCCGCCGCGTTATTGGCCCGGAAGTGTCAGGATGTTAAGTTCGTTTGTGTGGGCGATGGCGCTGCCGCCTACCAGAAAGAGCTTAAGTCTCTCAGTGAGCAATTGGGCTTGAAAGAGAAGGTGCTTTGGCCTGGAGCAGCGCGAGGAAACATGCGGGCGATCTATAACGCCATGGACATCGCGACCTCATCCTCCAAGGCGGAAGGGTTTTCAAATGTCATCGCGGAAGCGATGGCCTGTGGAGTTCCTTGTGTGGTCAGTGACGTGGGCGATTCCGCGATGATCGTAAATAATCCGGCCTGCGTCGTCCCGCGTGAGGATCCGGCGGCTCTCTCGGAAGCCTGGGCTGGCGTTCTTAATTTGACTGAAGAGCAGCGTCAGCAGCTTCGACAAAATGCAACAAGACGCATCGCCGAGGAGTTTAGCGTGCGCAGCTTGGTCGAGAAGACGGAGACTTCCCTGCTCAATTTGTTGCGATGAGGTTTCCGCTGGTTATATATGACTATACTTCATCTTAGCACGGGACTGAATGTTGGCGGTGCGGAGATGATGCTGCTCAAACTTCTGTCCCGGATGGACGCGAGCCGTTTTCGCAATGTAGTGGTGTCCTTGATCGACGTTGGCGAGGTGGGTCGTCGAATCAAGGATCTGGGCGTGCCAGTGCATTCACTGGGAATGCGCAGAGGGCGGCCCACGTTGTTTGCCATGATCCGCCTAGTTCGCATCCTGCGCGCGGAGCGTCCGTCAGTTGTGCAAAGCTGGATGTATCACGCCGACTTGCTGGCCCTGGTGGCGGGAAAAATCGCCAGAGTGCCCCGGGTGGTGTGGAATCTCCGCTGCTCCGATATTGTGCAGCATGATCCTTCGCGGATGACAACTTGGACGATTGCAGCTTCTGCGAAACTGTCTGCTTATCCCGACGCCGTGATCGTCAACTCCGAGGCGGGCCGGATTTTTCATCTTGCTCGCGGTTATCGGCCTCGCCGATGGGAGATGATTCCCAATGGTTTCGATCTTCAACGCTTCGCTCCCAGTTCCGCAGCGCGGGACTCCATCCGAAAGGAATTAGGTCTGCCTCCGGAAGCGATCTTGATTGGGCTGTTGGCCCGCTATCATCCCATGAAGGACCACGACAGCTTTCTCCGGGCTGCGATCTCATTGAGGAAATCTCATCCTACAGTTCACTTTGTTCTCGCTGGACGCGACGTTCTAACTGGCAATCGAGAGTTGACGAAGGTATTGGCCGGCGAAGGACAGGATAACTTTCATTTCTTAGGTGAGAGAAAGGATGTCCACGACCTGATGGCCTCTCTGGATATCCTGACATCCTCCTCCGCCTACGGTGAGGGTTTTTCCAACTCCATCGGCGAGGCGATGGCTTGCGGGATTCCCTGCGTGGTCACGGATGTTGGTGACTCCCGGCTGATTCTCGGAGATGGCGGCGAGGTCATCCCGCCCCGACAACCTGCGGCACTCGAGAGCGCGTGGACAAAAATTCTTGGAATGGACGCCCACGAGCGTCGAGAGCTTGGCGAGAAAGGGCGTGCGCGAATGAACTTGGAATACAGCTTGGATCGAATCACGCAAAAATATGAGAACCTTTACGCCAATCTCTAATAGCGTTATCATTTCCCCCTCGACGACCGGCTTGTCCAAGCGATCAAAGAACACGGCCTTATGTGTCTCAGTCAATTAGCTTAAACCTTTTGCAAAGTTTAACGGAGATTTTCTAAATATGTGTGGATGGGCTGGATACTGGCAAACGTCGCCTCTTAATGAACTGGAACTCGGGCAGCGGGTAGGCCGCATGACCGATACACTTCTACACCGGGGTCCCGATGATTCCGGAGTTTGGACTGAAGCGTCTTCACACCTAGCGCTTGGATTTCGACGTCTGGCGATCGTGGATCTGACGGCGGAAGGGCATCAGCCGATGCGCTCCGAGTCGGGACGGTATATGATCGTGTTTAATGGCGAAGTATATAACTTCCTGGAATTGCGTCCTGAACTTGAAGCTCGCGGTCATCAGTTCCGAGGCCATTCCGACACCGAAGTGATGCTGGCGGCGATTGAAGAATGGGGAGTGGAGGCGGCGACCAAAAAGTTTGTGGGCATGTTTGCGTTCGCTATGTGGGATCGAAAGGAGAAGCAGCTTTCTCTGGTGCGAGACCGGCTCGGGATCAAGCCCATATACTACGGCTGGATGGGTGGGACTTTTCTTTTTGGTTCGGAGTTGAAAGCCCTCCGCGCCCATCCTGATTTTCGCCCTGAAGTTGATCGCGGGGCCTTAAGTCTTTTTATGCGTCACGGCGATGTGCCGTCTCCATTTTCGATTTATAAGAACGTCTTTCAACTGCCGCCGGGATGCATGCTTAAGGTCCCTTCACCTATGGCTGACCGGCCCAAGCCGGTGCCCTATTGGTCGGCGAAGGAAGTAGCCGAGCGCAGTGTGGCACAGCGTTTTGGTGGGACCGATGACGAGGCGATTGAGAAGCTGGATGAGCTCCTGCGGGAGGCCGTGCGTTTGCGGATGGTCGCCGACGTTCCGCTGGGAGCGTTCTTATCGGGAGGGGTGGATTCATCGACAATAGTGGCGCTGATGCAGTCGCAGAGTTCTAAGCCGATTAAGACCTTCAGCATCGGATTCAAGGAAGCCGGTTATGACGAAGCTATTTATGCCAAGGCCGTGGCGGCACACTTAAAGACGGATCATACCGAGCTCTATGTCACGCCCGAACAGGCGCAGGCGGTCATTCCGAAGCTACCCGACATCTACGACGAGCCCTTTGCCGACTCCTCGCAAATTCCGACTTTTCTCGTGTCGCAGCTTGCCCGGACGAAGGTTACAGTCAGCTTGTCCGGTGACGGCGGGGACGAGGTGTTCGGGGGTTATCCGCGTTACTTCAGCGGCACCGCAATCTGGGACAAGCTGCGCTTGATGCCCTCTTTGTTTCGACGCGGCGTTTCATCCGGGATGAGAAAAGTGGGGCCGGCTTCCTATGACAAATGGCTGGGCTGGCTATCTCCATACACGGGACGTTTCGGCATGCAGGGGTCGGTCGGCCATAAGCTGCACATTCTTTCGGAAATGATGGATGTTCCAAGTTCGCAGGCTTTGTATCACCGGCTCGTATCTCACTGGAAGAAACCGACTGAGGTCGTGGTGGGTGGGTATGAGCCGCCCACGGTGCTCACCGATCAAAGCCAATGGGCGGACGTGGGTAGTTTTTTTGAGCACATGATGTATTGCGACACGGTGACTTATTTGGCCGACGACATTTTTACCAAGGTGGATCGTGCTAGCATGGCCGTGAGCTTGGAGGCGAGAGTGCCGATTCTAGATCACCGCGTGGTCGAGTTTGCGTGGACGCTGCCGCTTTCGCTAAAATCACGCGGCGGTCAAGGCAAGTGGATCTTGCGACAGGTGCTTTATAAGTATGTTCCTAAGAGTCTAATCGAAAGGCCGAAGATGGGTTTTGGAGTTCCGATTGACTCCTGGTTGCGCGGTCCACTGCGGGATTGGGCGGAGGGGCTGTTGGATGAGCGGCGATTGAAGGACGAGGGCTACTTTAACCCGAAGCCCATTCGTGAAAAGTGGAGTCAACACCTTTCGGGCGAACGGAACTGGTCCTATTACCTTTGGGATGTGTTGATGTTTCAAGCATGG
>JANXWU010000486.1 GCA_025350985.1 Spartobacteria bacterium
CTCTGGTGATAGATTGAGCTTTTGTTGCTCGGTTGGTTCCTTACGACGAAATAATTTGATTCCAAACATAAGTGCTTTGATATCTGGCTATGTTTAAACATCCTAATCGTCAGAAAGCAAAGACAACCGCTTGAGACAGCCTTGGGAGTGAGTGTGCGGATTAGTTCGCATTCCGTCAATTCCTTCCGCGCCGTGAAAAGTAGCGTTCGCTTAAACCGCGTAAGCCTTTTTCACCTCATCCGCGAGGATCGCAATGCCGCGGCGCACTTTGTCCGGCGGTGCGCAATAGGTCACGCGGAGGCACTCGTGCTTGTGCTGCCACGGTTCGTCGAAGCCGGGAAAAAAGTAACTGCCGGGCACCACGAGCACGCCGCGTTTTTTCAGCCGCTCGTAGAGCTCGCGGTCGCTGATCGGCAGCCCCGGAAACCAGAGCCACAGAAAGAACGCGCCCTCGCATGCATGGACACGCCAGTCGAGCGCATCGTCAAAGGCCTCGGCGATCCACGCCTGCGCTTGTTCGCTTCTCTTTTGATAAAATGGACGCACCACTTCGTGAACCAGCGCCGTGACTTCTCCGCTCGCGAACAGCGGTTGCGTCATGCATTCGCCGACGGAACAACTCGCGAGCACGAGCGACGCATTCATGATCGACAGCCGCCGGATGATGTCGCGATTTGCGACGACGATCCCCGTGCGCGTGCCCGGTAGGCCGAGCTTGGAGAGGCTGAAGGTGTGGATCACGTGCCGGCCGAAAACCGTGCGCGCCGGGCGGAAGATGGCACCGGGAAACGGCTCGCCATACGCGTTATCGACGATGAGATAAAGGCCGCGTGCCGCTGCGAGGTCGCTGAGTTTTTGCAACTCGTCGTCGGTGATGACATTCGCCGTCGGATTCGTCGGACGCGACAGACAGATCGCAGCCACGTCGTCGCCGATGTCGCCGAACTCGATGCGGTATTTGAATTGATGCGCGCCAAGCATTTCGATGCGCGGTTTCCACGCCGTGAAAAGGCCGGGCGCAATTCCCTGCGGCGCGTAGCCGATGTATTCGGGCACGAGCGGGAAAAGGATTTTCTTCGCGCCGCCCGCGCTCGGACCGGCGAGCAAATTGAAAAGCAAAAAATTTGCCGCCTGGCTGCCGGTGGTGATCGCAATATTTTCCGCGTCGATCTCCCAGCCCAGCGTGCGCTGGAAAAAAGCGGCGATCGTTTTCAAAAACTCGGGCCGCCCGCGCGGCGTGTCGTAATCGCCGAGCATCGTCTCCATCGCGCCGGGGGTATCGCATATCTCGCGCAACCGCCGTCGCCACACCGCCTCGACCTCGGGAATGTGCGCCGGGTTTCCACCACCCATCATGCAGATGTCGCCGCCCGTGCTCACGGCTTGACCGAGGTCTTCCATCAACTCGTAAATGCCGGAGGCGGCGGAAAATTTTCGGCCAAAATCGGAGAGCGGCACGTCGGACATGAGTGCTACAGGAAACTTTACGGCGTCGCAGTGGGCAAGCCGCAAACTGGCAAACGCTCATTTGGGAAAGCGGGGTTTTTGCCTCTATCCAACCGCTGTCATTGTGAGCGCCGGCGAAGCATCTCCATCTTTGACAATTCATGAACACGTCTGGCCGCACATGTTCACGCCGTGAACACGTTCAGAGTCTCGTGTTCACCTTTTCTTGTTTTGTGAACATAAGGCGGTGAACGTGTTCGCACCGTGAACAAGTTCAAACGCGACCAGCCCTTCAACCACCTGCCCCTGCTTCCACCGGAAGCCGACCTCGAAACTGTGTCCGTGCTCAAAGCCGCGGCGCGCGCACACCGGCGGCTCGCGGAATTAAAAGGCCGCACGAACACCGTGCCGAACCCGGCGATTTTACTGAACACGATCGCGTTGCAGGAGGCGAAGGTTAGCTCGGAAATCGAGAACATCTACACGACCAACGACGAACTCTATCGCGGCTTGAGCATGGACACTCCTGGCCTGAGCCCGCACGCGAAGGAGGTGCTGCATTATAACGATGCGCTTTGGGAAGGCGCGCAGCGGTTGCGCGAAAAGCCAGTCTTCTCGAACGAGCTAGCCATCCGCGTCGTCAACACGATCAAGGCCGACAAGGCTGGCCTGCGCAGCGAACCCGGCACGCAACTAATCAATCCCAACACCAAGGAAGTCATCTACACGCCGCCTTCGGGGAAGAAGCATCTGAGGGAGTTATTGGATAACTTGCAATGGTTCGCCAACGAGCCCGACGACGGACTCGATCCGCTGGTGAAGATGGCCGTCATTCACTACCAGTTCGAGGCGATCCATCCTTTCTATGATGGTAACGGTCGCACGGG
>JANXWU010000504.1 GCA_025350985.1 Spartobacteria bacterium
AAACGTCGTGCTCATCGGCCCGACGGGCGTGGGCAAAACCTACCTCATCCGCCACGTCGCCGACCTGATCGGCGTGCCGTTTGTCAAAGCGGACGCCACCAAATTCAGCGAGACGGGATACGTCGGTGGCGACGTGGAAGACCTCGTGCGCGACTTGGTCCGGACGGCGGGCGGCGACGCGACGCTGGCGCAGTATGGCATCATCTACATCGACGAAATCGACAAGATTGCCGGCGCGTCGAGCAGCCACGGGCGCGACGTGAGCGGGCGGGGCGTGCAGACGACACTCCTCAAGCTAATGGAGGAAACCGAAGTGCCCGTGCGCAATCCGATGGACGTGCAGTCGCAGATTCAGGCGGCGATGGAATTTCAGCGCGGCGGCGGTGGTGGCAAGCCGCCGCGCGAGACGATCAACACCCGCAACATTTTGTTCATCGTCAGCGGCGCGTTCGACAAACTAAAGGACATCGTCACACGGCGGGTGCGGCAAAATGCGATTGGCTTCGGCGCGGATCGTTTGACGCCGGCGAAGGAGCACGAGTTGCTCAAACTTGTCTCCACGCGGGACTTCATCGAGTACGGCTTCGAGCCCGAGTTCATCGGACGCCTGCCCGTCCGCGTGGTGTGCGAGGAACTCGCCGTCGCCGACCTTTTTGAAATCATGAAACGGTCGGAAGGCAGCATCATTCGGCAATACGAGCGCGCCTTTCGCGCCTACGGAATCGAAGTGAATTTCGAGGACGAGGCGCTGTGGCAAATCGCGCGGCTGGCAGCGGAGGAGAAGACCGGCGCGCGGGGGTTGCTCACCGTGTGCGAGCAGATTTTGCGCGACTTCAAATACGAACTGCCCGCCAGCGGCGTCACCCGTTTCACCGTCAGCGCGAGCCTGCTCGATCAACCGGGCGACGCGCTCCAACGACTGCTCGTGGAAGGGCATCACGAAAAAGAAAAAGCACTCTCCGCGGTCGCCCGCGAGTTTGCGGAACGCTTCAGCGAAAAGCACGGCGTCCGCATGGAACTCACCGACGACGCGATCGCCCGGCTCATCACGCGCTCCGAATCCGAAGAAGTTCACATGCGCGATTTGTGCGAGCGGCTGTTCAAGGATTACGAATTCGGGCTCAAGCTCGCGCAGCGCCAAAACGGACAGGACGTGCTGCTCATCACCACCGCGGCGATTGACGATCCGGACAAATTCCTGAGCGACTGGCTGGTGAAAACCTATCGAAATCCGTGAGTTGGCCTTCACGCTGAACGAGGCGCGAGTTTTTCAGTTTTCAGGGACGCCATTTCAGTTTTAAGTCTGCGCCACCACCGCCGCGTTTCATTTCCCCACTCCACTTCCCCACCCCGTTTTGCGTTATCTAAAAGTCACCCTGCTGATCGGCTTCGGCGTCATGCTGCTCGCCGGGAGCTTGCTCACCCTCGGCGCATTTCTCCGTCCCGATGCCGCGTTGTGGAGTTTCCTCGGGCACCCCGCCGCGCCCGACCGCCATTTTTTCACCCAATGGCTCGCCGTCACGCTTCTCGCCTTCGGGCTCGCCTGGAGCACCATCGACATCCAGCGGCTGTCGCTAAAAATCGTCGTCGCCGGCGGCGCGCTTGTCGAGGTGGTCGGCCTGACGTGGGTGGCAAATTTGCACGGCGCGTTTTTCTCGCCGTTCGCCGGCATCCTCGCGATTGCGCTCAGCGTGGGCGCGGCGATGGCGTACGCGAACAGCGAAGCCGGACGTCGCAAACGGGACTTGCGGCTCATCTTCGGCGAACGCATTTCGCGCAAAACTTTTTACGCGCTGGTGAACTCGCCCGACCCGTTCAACTTCGAGGGCGAGTTCCGCGAGACAAGTGTGGTGGTGTGCGAAATCTTCAACCACGACGACCTGATGGACCACCTTCCGGTCTCCGATTATGTGGCGATGACCAACCTCTTCCTGCGGCACGGCGGCGATTTCCTGGTGGAAAAAGGCGGCTATCTCGACGAGTGCGACGGCGAGAGTTTGCGCGTGATTTTTGGCGCGCCGCTCGCGGACAGCCATCACGCCACGGCCGCCTGCCATGCGGCTTTGGAGCTGGCCGCGCGCCTCGCCGAACTGAACCGGCAATGCCACGCCCGCTGGCAGAAGACGTTTGATTTCCGCATCGGCATCAACTCCGGCGAAGTCGTCACCGCAGCCTACGGTTCGCGGCGGCTGGGCACGTTCAGCGTCGCGGGCGAGCCGGTGGAATTTGCGCGCCGTCTCTGCTCGGCCAACACCATTTACGGCTCCCGCATTCTCATCGGCTCGGGCACCTTCAATCTCGCCGCCGAGGCGATTGAAGTGCGTCCGATCGAGTTGATTCGCGGACGCGATGATCGCAGCCGGGAAGAAATTTACGAACTGCTCACTGAGAAAAACGGCTTCTCCGCCGAGCAATTGCAACGGCGCGATCAGTTCTGGAAAGGCGTCGTTTATTTTCGCGAGCAGCGATGGGATGATGCGCTCGCGCACTTTTACGCGGCGGGGGCGGAGGAGGAAAATGACGAGCCGCTGGAGTTTTACATCCGCCGCGTGGAGCAACTGCGCGTCGGCGTGCCGGTGCTGGATTGGGAAAATGCGCGGCTCTAAATGAAACCGCTCGCCTATCCCGCGCCCATCCACGAACTCGTCGCGCAACTCAAGCGAATGCCTGGCGTGGGGCCGCGCAGCGCCGAACGCATCGCGCTCTGGATGCTGACGGCGCGCAACGCGCAGCCCGGCGACATCGCCGACACGATTCGCACCGTGACCGAACGCGTGAAGCCTTGCGTGCAGTGCGGCTTTTTCACCGACTCCGAGCTGTGCGAAATCTGCGCCGACGAGACACGCGGCCACTCCACGCTTTGCGTGGTCGAGCAGCCGACTGACATCATTTTGCTCGAACGCACGGGCGCGTTGCGCGGTCGTTATCACGCCCTCGGCGGACGCATCTCGCCGCTCAATCACGTCGGGCCGGAGAACTTGCGCATCGGCGGATTGATCGAACGGGTCCGCACGCAGCAACCGGCCGAAGTCATCCTCGCGCTCGGCGCGGATGTGGAAGGTGAGGCGACGTCGCTTTACATCGCCGACTTGTTGAAAGCCTCGCCGGTGACCGTTACCCGCATCGCGCAGGGTCTGCCCGCGGGCACCAGCGTCGAATCCGCCGATGAAGTCACGCTGAGCCGCGCGCTCAAAGGGCGATTTAAATTGGAAGCCTGAACGGAGTCAGGTGGTTCGTGCTTACTGCCACGAGCCGAGATCGTCGGAGCCGGTGAACTTTCCATCCCCCGCACCGCCCGCCTTCACCGTGCCGATGCCCCCGTCCTTGCCGGTGGACAGCGCGACCGCGCCCATTTTTAACTTCGGCAAATCGCTGTAAACACCCGTGAAATCGATCATGTCGTCATAATCAGAATCGACCACCACGACATAAGGGTAGCCCCACGGATCGAGATACTCCCCCACTTTGAGCGCCGCCGAGAAATCGACCGTGACGAATCCACCCCGCGGGTCTTTGACATTTTTGGCGTCGCCTCCTTCAAAATAGACGACCTTTTTATAGTTGTATTTATTTCCCGGAGGCGTGAGTCCGTCCGTGTCGCCGTCGGTGCCCGGAAGTCCCCGTAGAATGTTGAACAGAATTCGGTTGGTGTAGGAATCCATGGTCCCCGCCGGAGTGCCCGGCGGGAGGCCATACACCGTGTCTTTACGCGTGCCAGCGCCGGCCGTGGGCACCTGCACCGGATAGGTCTGGTAGTCGGAGTAAAAATGTTTGACTGCCGCCTGCATGCTCGACAACTCGGTCCGGACACGTCCTTTCTGCGCCGAGAGCTTGGCCGATTGCACGGCTGGCAGAAGCAGAGCCATCAAGATCGCGATGATCGCGATGACGACCAGCAACTCAATCAGCGTGAACGCTTTTTTCAGAGAGGAAGACGCGGGCATTTTCATGAGGTGGAACGCTGCTGCATCCTAGCTCAACTGCCGCCGCTTGTCCGCCAAAAAACTCCAATCGCGGAAGGTAGCTCAAGCCTCTGGCCTGAGGCCGCAAGCCGGAGGCTCGCGCTACCCTACTCACCCCGATAGGAACAGCGCGCGGTCGGCGTCTCGTGGATGACGATCTCGGCCAGCCCTGGCAGTTGCGGCGCGAGCTTTTTCCAGAACCACGCCGCCATGTTTTCGATCGTCGGATTTTCCAGGCCTTCGATTTCATTCAGATACGAATGATCGAGCCGGTCGAGCATCGGACGCATCGCCTGCGTGATCTCCGCGTGATCGAAAAACCAGCCCGTCGCCCCATCGACCTCGCCCTCGACGGAAATCTCCAGCTTGAAACTGTGCCCGTGCATCTGCCGGCATTTGTGACCCGCCGGTGCCTTCGGCAAAGTTTGCGCGGCCTCGAATTGGAAATCTTTGGTCAGGCGGACTTTCATGGTTTTGCAAAAAGAAGCCGCAGCATTACACGCCGCGTTGCAACGGTGGCCAGACGAATTTGTGCATCTGCAGTTGGAAGCGCACGTCCAGCTTGTCGGCGACGATCCAATCGACGATCTCGCGCGCCTCGATCTTCCCGAACACCGGCGAAAAAAGCACGCCTCGGCAGCGCGTGGCGAGCGCATGCTTTTCCACCTGCGCCCGCGCCCAGTCGTAATCCTCGCGCGAGCCGATCACGCATTTCACCTCATCGCGTTCACCCAAGTGCTCGATGTTGCTCCAGAGATTTCGCGCACATTCGCCGCTCGATGGCGTCTTCAAATCCATGATCCGATGCACGCGCGGATCGATCTTCGAAATGTCATGCGCGCCGCTCGTCTCGATCAGCACCGTCTTGCCCATGTCGCAAAGTGCCGTCATCAGCGGCAGCACATTTTTTTGCAACAACGGCTCGCCACCCGTGATCTCCACCAGCGGCGACTGGAAGCGCAACACCTCGTCAATGATCGCCGAAAGCGTCTGCTTTTTCCCCTCGTAAAATGCATACTCGGTATCGCAATACGTGCAGCGCAAATCGCAAAACGTGAGCCGCACGAACACGCACCGCCAGCCCGCCCAAGAGCTTTCGCCTTGGATGGATTCGTAGATTTCGTTGATCGTCAGCGTCGCTTCACTAGTCATGCGCGTGGCGGCAATCTACCGCCTTCTCCGCCTGCGGCAATGCAAGCCGCGCGGACTGCCCCGGCGCTTTTTGTTGCCGATGCCGACGAACCTCGTTAACCTCCGCGCGCTTATGAAATGGTTCGCCTTGCTCCTGTGCATCCTCATCTCCGTCCTCTTCAGCGCGTGTGAAAAACACGACGCGTCCGAGCTGAAACAAATCGAGGGACACGAAGAAGGCGCGCACGCTGAGCACGCAGCCGAGCCCACAAAGCCGGCGCCCGAAAAAAAGTAGCTCTCTTGCGGTTGAGGTTTCCCGATATACGACCGCTCGCATATCGCGGAATTGTCAACTCGAACGAAATTCCCCCAACTGAAATTTGTAAAAGTCGCCTCCATGATATGCGACTGCAAAGCGTCTAATCATATGTAAGGCGCAGCTAACACTCCATCGCAATGAAAGCGTCATTTCTACCGGCGTATGTGGTCGTGTTTTGTGCGGCTTGTGCGCACGCGAGCATGTTTGACCTCCACTCGGTCAAGATGGCTTTGTGGTTCGATGGAGAGGGGAACAACAGGATTCTGATTATGGCGGTGCCGACGATTCACGGTTCTCAGAAGTCGGAACTGGTGAGTCGTATCGCCAAGCCTTTCATGCTAAGCGAACGACCAACACAGGATCTCAACATCGTTTCACTTTATCGAATCAAGACCCAAGTCGAATACGATGCCCACGAACGACCCCTCAAATTTGTTATCGACATTTCCAACGTGGAAAACACGAGGCAGCTTGGATACACGACCAAGCAGGTGACGCTTGCGGCTGCTATTTGCATCCGGTCACTTTTCCCAAAGAAACTTGGAGTTCCGTTAGTCGTTAGGGACGGCACGAAGGAGACCCCGATTGAGCCGCCAAAGAATCCGCCAACAACGATCTTTGCTCCAGAGAACTCACTCAAATGAACGTTACCCAAACAACGTCTAACCATGCGCTTCAGCAAACTGCTCCGGCTATTACGTTTGGCTGCTTCCGTCCGCCGCCTTCAACCCTACCGTGCAGCCAGCGCGCCAGACTCCGCAATCGCTGAGCTTGTGGACGTAGGCGTCGCTCGCGCCTCGTGGAAACGGGCGGATTGACCCGCCTTCTTTTGAGCGACACTCTCTGATCATGCACGCCATCGAATTTACCACCGAGTTGAGCGACTCACGGATGCTGCCCATTCCGCAGGGGGTTGCCGCGCAGCTCCCTAAGTCTGGCCGGGCACGCATCATCGTCCTGACCGATGAACCGACCGGGGACGCCGAGTGGCGTTTTGGCGCTTACCAACAATTCCTCCGCGATGACTCGCCGGAGGATGCCATCTACGATTCCTGCCGCTGATGTTTGGGGAGGTCTAGCTTCCTGTGCTTGTTCCAAGTCTCGCGCGAGCACCACAATCCGAGAGAAAAATGCGATGACAGCAAAGAAATTTTATGATTGGCAGACCGTCGGGGGCACCGATGACGTCATGCGGTTAGTCGATTGCTTGGAGCGGGCAGATATCTCGTGGTGCGCAATCGGCGGTGTCGCTGTCAACCATTGGGCCGCGGAGCCGATGGTTACTCAGGACGTTGATTTTGTAGTC
>JANXWU010000516.1 GCA_025350985.1 Spartobacteria bacterium
CACTAATGTCGCGGAGACTTCGCTCACCATCGACGGCGTGCGGATCGTGATCGACAGCGGCCTCGCGAAGATCGCGCGCTTCGATCCGTATCGCGGCATCAACACTTTGCTCGTGGAAAAAATCAGCCGCGCCTCGGCGGAGCAGCGCGCCGGTCGCGCCGGTCGCACCGCGCCGGGAATCTGTCTGCGCCTGTGGACGGAACGCGAACACGAAGCGCGCGCCGCGCAGGAATTGCCGGAGATCAAGCGGCTCGATCTCGCGGAAGTCGTGCTGACTTTGAAAGCGAGCGGCGTCGAGGACGTGCGCGCATTCCGCTGGCTCGAACCGCCGGAAGCGCGCTCGCTCGAACGCGCGGAGACGCTGCTCGAAGATTTGGGCGCGATTGTAGCGCAAGCTTCCAGCGTGCGAAAAAATGTATTGGAGGATTCGCAAGCTGGAAGCTTGCGCTACATCACCCCCCTTGGTCGGCGCATGCTCGCGTTTCCCGTCCACCCGCGCTACGCGCGGATGCTCCTCGCCGCACACGAACTCGGCTGCGTGCCCGCCGCCGCGCGCGTCGCCGCCCTCACGCAAGGCCGGCCGTTGCTCCGCCGCGCCGAGGGCAAGCAGATGACGCAGGACCGCGAGGATTTCCTCGGCGAGAAAGCCGAGTCGGATTTTTTCATTCTGCTGCGCGCGTTTCGATTCGCGGAGCAAAACAACTTCAGTCCGCAGCGCTGCCAGCAACTCGGCATCCACGCCGGCGCGGCGCGCGAGGCGGCGCAACTCGCCGCGCAGTTTCTAAAAATCGCGCGCGACGAAAAACTGAACACCGACGCGGCGGTCGAACCAAAAGACGAATCGATCCGCCGTTGCGTGCTCGCGGGATTTCCCGATCACGTCGCGCTGCGGCTTGATGCGGGGACGCTGCGCTGCCAGCTCGTCCACGGACGGCGCGGGGTGCTCGCGCGCGAGAGTGTCGTGCAGCACGCGCCGCTGCTCGTGGTCACGGAGGTGCGCGAGATTTCAGGAAAAGACGGGCCAACGACGCTGCTCACACTAGCCAGCGCGATCGAAGAAAACTGGCTGCGGGAATTGTTCCCCAATGGCTTTCGCGAGACCGCCGAAGTTTTTTTCGACGCGACACAGCGTCGAGTCATCGCGCGCCGGGAAGTTGTTTTTCGCGATCTGGTTTTGCGGAGCGAACAATCCGAAAAGGTGCCGCTCGAAGAGGCGGCGACACTTTTGGCGCAGCAAGTCGTAACCGGAACGTGTCCGCTGAAAACGTGGGACGCCGCCGTCGAGCAATGGATCGTGCGCGTGAACCGGCTGCGCGAATGGATGCCGGAACTGGAGGTGCCCGCCCTCGCCGCATCGGACCGCGTGGCGTTGATCGAACAGGTTTGCCACGGCGCGACGAGCTACAAGGAAATCAAGGAACGCGCCGTGTGGCCGACGGTGAAGTCGTGGCTAAACGCGCAGCAGCAGGCGTGGCTGGACCAGTTCACGCCGGAGCGTTTCGACCTGCCGAATGGCCGCCGCGCGAAAATCACCTACGCGGCAACAGGTGCGCCCGTGATCGCCGCGCGCATTCAGGATTTGTACGGCGTGAACGAAGACCTGCGCATCGCGGACCGGCGCGTCTCGCTGACCATCCAAATCCTCGCGCCGAATCAGCGACCGGTGCAAATCACGACGAACCTCGCGACGTTTTGGAAGGAATCTTATCCCAAGCTAAAACTGGGACTCGCGCGCAAATACCCCAAGCACGAGTGGCGGTGAACTAGCGAGCCTGCAAGGATCGAGGCTCCGCAGCCTCGGTTTCATCAGCCTTCGCGGCCGGCGAGTTTAATGTCGGCTCCGCCGTTGGTGGCACTAGGGTGTTCGGGACTTCCCGCGTTTCCGCTTCTCCCTTTCTCGGCGGATCTTGAAACCAAGTGCAGGATTGCAGCGACAGACCCAGCGCGAGCAGACACAATCTCGTATTCATGATCGCAAAGCCTGCCGATGTACTGATTATTGACCAGTCTTTTCCGCGCGGTGCGGTGCGCGGGCCTTCCAGCTTTCATCTATGAAACAATCTGCATCACGGGAACTTCTCTGGCTTTCGCTCACCGGCTTCCTTGTCCTCGCGTGGTCAGGAATCGCGCCGCATGACTACCCGACGTGGCTGCTCGAAGTTTTTCCGGCGCTAATCGGTTACCCGATTTTGTTTTTCACCCGTCGCTCTTTTCCGCTGACTCCGCTTGCTTACCGACTCCTCCTTTTGCACGCGATTGTCTTGTTAATAGGTGGACACTACACCTATGCGCTGGTGCCCGCCGGTTCGTGGTTGCAGGAGTGGTTTCACTGGACGCGTAATCACTACGACCGCCTCGGGCATTTAATGCAGGGCTTTGTTCCGGCCATCGTGACGCGGGAAATTCTGCTGCGCGTCACTCCGCTGTCCCGCGGCAAAATGCTAATCTTTCTCACCACCTGCGTCTGCCTCGCGATTAGCGCGGCTTACGAACTGTTTGAGTGGCTTACCGCCGTGCTGTTCGGGCAGGGGGCGGAGGCTTTTCTGGGAACGCAAGGCGATCCGTGGGACACGCAGTGGGATATGCTGTGGGCG
>JANXWU010000200.1 GCA_025350985.1 Spartobacteria bacterium
CGCATTACAGCGCGAGCCATTGGCGCGGTGACACGGCGCGCACGTTGATCCACTGGTCGCTGACGCTCGGCTACGGCGCGCTGGCGGCGGTGTATTTCGCCGCCGCGTTTTGGAGAATATGAACGATGCAAACGACCGCAGCCGTTTGAGCCGGGACGGTCAACGCCGTCTGATGTCGCGGCGCGGCGAGCCGCTGTTTTTCGCAGAATGGGAGCGCGCCGTGTTTCTCCACTACGAAGCGGACGCCGCGCTGTTGCAAAAGGAGACGCCGTTTGAACTCGACCTGCACGAGGGGCGCGCGTTCGTGAGTCTGGTTGCGTTTACGCTGCGCGATTTGCGCCCGCGGTTGGGCGGGAAGCTGGGAGCATGGCTGCTGAAACCGATCGCCACGCACCGGTTTTTGAATGTGCGAACGTACGTGCGGCACCACGGCGAGCCGGGCATTTATTTTCTCGGCGAATGGCTCTCGAATCCGCTCAGTGTCAGGCTTGGGCCGGGGACGTTCGGTCTGCCGTATCGCTTTGGAAAACTCGATTACGAACACGCGCACGAATCCGGTGAGCTACGCGGCGCGATCCTCGCGAAAAGCGGTCGGCTGAGTTACCGCGCGACCTTGGAGACGCACTCCACATTTCATCCGAGCGAAGCCGGATCGCTGATGGAATTCCTGCTGGAGCGTTACACGGCCTTCACGCGACACGGACTTGTGCAACGCTTCTTCCGCGTGTGGCACGAGCCGTGGCCGCAAGCGCCCATCGACGCCAAAATCATCGACGACGATTTGCTCGCCTCGACCGGGGCGTGGTGGAAAAACGCGCGCTTCCTCGGTGCGAACTACTCGCCCGGCGTGCGCGTCTGGATGGGCTGGCCGCACCGCCTGCGCGATCCAAATTATGAAAACAAAAGCCCCCGAAACCCCCGCATGGAACAGCTCGATGACCGGCTCTCCTTCTGACTTTTCCGCGTCTGGCGACGGTGATTTGCGGCGCCGTTTGTGGGCGTTGAAAATCGTATCGCGGGTCGCGCTGGGGCTCGTCTGGCTATACGAAGGGATCGTGCCGAAACTGCTGTTTCTCCGCGCGGACGAGATCGAAATTGCGCGGCGTTCCGGCCTCGTCTGGCGGTCGCCGGAATTCACGCTGCAAGCGATGGGAGTGGCGATGACGATCGTCGGCGTCTGGCTGCTCGTCGGTCGTGCGGAGCGGCTCGCCGTGTGCGTCGCGACCGGGTGGATGCTGGGATTGATTCCACTCGTGGCGTATCACAATCCGGCGATGTTGACCGAACCGTACGGCGCTTTGGCAAAAGATTTTTGTCTCATCGCCAGCGCGCTCGCCGTCTGGCTGCTGGCACCGGTCGTGCCGGGAAGAAGCGTCCGCCAGACACACTAGAACCTATCCGACCAAGGCCGCGCGCCGGAACACAGGCATCTTGCCTGCGGTCCGATTTAGCGGACAATTTTCTTCGGCCTCTTCCGCAGCCGCAGCCGCATCCAGTTGTTCCAAGTCTTCCGCAGGCTGTCGCGCGGCGTGAGATATTTTTGATTCAGGTCGTTGCTTTTCACGATCTGCGCGAGCACGCCTTTGACCGAAAAATCGTCCGTGTTCAAAATCGTGTAAGCCGTGCCAATCGCGGCCTCGTGGTGCGCGTCGCTGCCGGCGGTCATCGGCAGCCCGCGCATCTGCGCGTATTCAAAAGCCTGCCGATTGTATTTTTTAAAAGTGGTCGCGGCGTTGAAGACTTCGAGCGCGTCGATGGGCAGCGTTTCGAGCACCGACTGCCGGATGCCGGCGCGGAACAAATCGTACGGGTGCGGCGGAATCGCCAGCCCGCCGCGCGCGTGAACGATGTCGCAAACTTCCTTCGCCGGTGCGCCTTTGAGATTATGCAAAATCGTGCCGAGACACAGCAGGTGTCCCTCGGCCGTCGTCACCTCGACTCCGGGGACGACGAGGAATCCATCGACCGGCTGGCCGTCTTCCCGCATGAGCCCTTTTTCCAGCAGGTAAATGACGGCGTCGCAGGTGTTGTGATCGGTGATGGCAAATCCGTGCAGGCCCTTTTTCTTCGCCGACGCGATGAGATCCTCCGGCGTGCTCACGCCATCCGCCGAGAACCACGAATGGCAGTGGAGGTCGATGTGCAGCGGCATGGCGGGAAAGTATGAAGGAGGAAGGCGGAGGGATGAAGGAGGAAATGCGGCGCGGTCGTTCCGTTAAAAACGTGTCATTCTGAGCGGAGCGGAGTTCGCCTGGCGAACGGAACGCAGTCGCAGAATCTCCTGCATCTCCCAATGCAGCGGCACGCCGAAAAATGGATCAAGAGATTCTTCGACTCCGCCAAGCCTTCGCTCAGAATGACAGGCAGTTTTTTGGAAACGAATCCTGTCCGGCCACGCGCGCGGCTTGACCGCTGTCTCCCCAAGTCTAATCTCGCCGAAACCTTCACCCCATGGGCCTTCTCGACTTCGTCAAAAAACAATTCATCGACATCATCGAGTGGACGGACGACTCGCGCGACACCCTCGCGTTCCGCTTTCCCGATGAGGACAAGGAAATCAAACGCGGCGCGCAGCTCATCGTGCGCGAATCGCAGGTCGCGCAGTTCGTTTACCTCGGGCAATTCGGCGACACCTTCGGCCCCGGCAAGCACACGCTCACGACCGACAACATCCCGATCCTCACGAGCCTCCAGTCGTGGAAATACGCGTTCGAATCGCCGTTTAAAGCCGACGTGTATTACGTCACCACGCGCGTCTTCACCGGCAACAAATGGGGCACGTCGAATCCGGTGATGATGCACGACGCGGAGTTGGGCGTGGTGCGCGCGCGCGCGTTCGGCACCTACGATTTTCGCATCGTCGAGCCGAAGATTTTTCTCAAGGAAGTCTCCGGCACCGACGCGCATTTCACGCTGGACGAGTTCGCCGACACGATGCGGTCGCGCATCGTCAGCGTGTTCAGCGAGGCGCTCGCGAAGGCGAAAATTCCCGTGTTCGACGTGGCGTCGCGCTACAGCGAAGTCGGCGCGGCGCTGCTGCCGATCATCAACCCAGTCATCGGGCAAAAGTATGGGCTGGAGATGACGACGTTCATTTTGGAAAACGTCAGCGTCCCGCCCGAAGTCGAGCAGGCGATTGACAAACGCTCGAGCATGGCCGCCGTCGGAAACCTGAACGACTTCGTGAAATTCCAAATGGGTCAGGGCATGGCGCAGGGCGGCGCGGGCAGCGCGCCCGCCGAGATGGCGATGGGTTTTGCGATGGCGCAACAGATGATGCAGCAACCGGGTGGCATCGCGGGCGCTCCCACCGCCGCGCCAGCGCCAGCGGCGGGCGAGGGTTCACCCGATCTTCTCTCGCCCGCGGACGCGGCGAAAATGTTGAACGTCACGGAAACCGACGTGATCGCCAGCATCACCGCCGGTGATTTGAAGGCCAAAAAAATCGGCACGCAATTCCGCATCTCCCGCGCTGCGCTCGACGAGTTTTTGAAAAGCTAAACGCGCACGATGCCGGCGCGCGTTTTCGATTGCC
>JANXWU010000539.1 GCA_025350985.1 Spartobacteria bacterium
CCAAGTCTTCCCAAGCGGTGACCAAAGTAAGTGTCAATAGGACCGGTATAAAAGACGTGGTCGAAACCCGTTGCTTCCGCCGGGGTGAACCGGTGATTTAGCTGCACCTCGATGCGCGGGTGGTGAAGGATGTTGGCGATCAAAGCACTGTAGCCTTCTTCTGGGATACCTTGAAACTTCGAGTCATAGTAGTTGTCGTCGTAGTTAAAGCGCACGGGCAGGCGTTGTAGCACGCTCGCTGGAATTTCGCGCGGCTCGCAGCCCCATTGCTTCTTGGTGTAGCCGTAAAAGAAAGCTTCATACAGCTCGCGCCCAACCAGTTTCAGCGCCTGCTCTTCAAAGTTCACCGGGCGCTCCACCGGCTCGCTTAAAGTAGCTAGGAATAGTTTGGCCTCAGCCGGACTCAAGTGCTGGCCGAAGAATTGATTGATCGTTAGCAGGTTAATCGGCAGGCCAAAGACGCCGCGTTCCGTGTCGGCTTTGACTCGATGAATGTAAGGACCGAAACGCGCGAACTGTTGCACATACTTCCACACCGCTTCATTGCTGGTGTTGAAGATATGCGGACCGTAACGATGCACCATCACGCCGGTCGCCTCGTCGCGGGAGGTATGACAGTTGCCGGCGATGTGGGGCCGCTCGTCCACCACCAGGACTTTAGCCTCAGTGTGCAGCGCCAGTTCGCGCGCCACCACCGCGCCGGAGAAGCCCGCGCCCACGACTAGGTATTGATAGCTTGGTGCCATGGTTCGATTAGGTCGTCCTTATTGAAACAAGTTTTCCATCAATCGTCCAACGGCGCCTTCAGAGCAGCACGAGATGCTTCGACTCCGCCCGGCATGACCGCGTGATGGGCCGCGGCCAGCGGGCGGTCAAGCGTTTGTTCGCTTCCCCGGAAAAATATTCCCGGAACTTTCCTTTGCGAAATGGAACGCGCGCGCGTTTCCTCCCCTCCACTTTTCGCATGGCAGGATTCCGACTTTTCGATCTCAACGAAGCGCAGCGCGAAGCGGTCACGACGACCGATGGGCCGCTGCTCATCCTCGCGGGCGCGGGGACGGGAAAGACGCGCGTCATCACCGCGCGCGCAGCGTACCTCATTGCCCAAGGTGCCGATCCCGCCTCCGTCCTGGCTGTCACTTTTACCAATAAAGCGGCGAAGGAAATGCGCGAGCGGCTGGCTTCGATGATCGAGAAGTCCGAAGCGAAAAAGGTGACGATGGCGACCTTTCACGCGCTTTGTGTGCGGCTGCTGCGCTCGGGTATCGACCGGCTCGGCTACAAGAACAACTTCACCATTTACGATGAGTCCGACCAGATGGGTCTGCTGAGAAAGATCATCAATCAAACCGCGGCGCGCGACGAGAAGCTGGAGCCGAATCTCGCGAAGAACCTGATCAGCAAGGCGAAGAACAATCATTGGTCCGCGCCCGCCGACGAGCAGACGCTCATCGGGGCGGTGTATGCGCGGTATCAGACGGCTTTGAAAAATCTCAACGCCGTGGACTTCGACGACCTGCTGGTTTTATGCGTCCAGCTTCTCGACGGGCATCCCGACGTGCGCGCGAAATGGCAGGCGCGGTTTCGCTACCTGATGGTCGATGAATTTCAGGACACGAACAAACTTCAGCTCCAACTCGTGACGCTGCTTTCCGGGCCGGAGCGCAATGTCTGTGTCGTCGGCGATGACGACCAGTCGATCTACGGCTGGCGGGGCGCGGAGGTTTCCAACATCCTGGAGTTCGAGCATCATTTTCCGAATCCGAAGGTCGTGAAACTGGAGGAGAATTATCGGAGCACGAACCCGATCCTCGCGGCGGCGAACGCCGTCATCAAAAACAACCCGCGCCGGCGTCCGAAGCATCTCCGCAGCAACATCGCCGGCGATGAAAAGGTGCGGCTGATTCAGATGCCCGACGACCGGCAGGAGGCGCAGTTCATCGCCGAGGAAATTCACCGGCGGCAGATGCAAACCGGCGAGGCGTTTGAAAACTTCGCCGTGCTTTTCCGCATGAATGCACAGTCCCGTTTGCTCGAAGGAAATCTGCGCGAACTGAAAATTCCCTACCGCGTCATCGGCGGGAAAAGTTTCTTCGACCGGCGCGAAGTGAAGGACGTGATCGCCTATGCGACGGCGCTCTTAAACCCCGACGACGACATCAGCCTCCTGCGCATCATCAACACCCCCGCGCGCGGCATCAGCGCGATGACGACCGAGCGCGCGCTGGAGTTGAGCGTGCAGCGGCGGTGCAGTCTTTTCGCCGCGCTGCAACTCCCGGAGTTTGCCGAAAGCCTCCCCGCGAAAGCGCGCGAGAGCATCCGCGCGTTTGCCCGGCTGCTCACCGATTACGAAGCGAAACTGCACACGCCGCTGGCCGATGCGGCGGCGGTCTGGTCCGCGCTCATCGAGGAGGTCGGCTACCTCGCGGACATGAAGCGTTCCTGCAAAGTCGCGGACGATGCGCTGAAGCGCGAAAGCAACGTGCGCGACTTGATCGAGACGCTGCGGCAGCGCGCTCAACCCGAGGCAGCGCAGCGCGTCTGGTCGTCGCTCGATGCGAAAAGCGGTGCGGAATCGTTGCGTGGTTTTCTCGATGATCTCGCGCTTAAAAACGAACGCGAAGACGAGGACGACGACAAGGGGAGCGGCGTCACGTTGATCACGTTGCACGCCGCGAAGGGGCTCGAGTTTCCGCACGTCTATCTGATCGGACTGGAGGAAGGGCTGCTCCCGCACGATCGCTCGAAGATGGAAGGCACCGTCGATGAAGAGCGACGGCTGCTCTACGTCGGCATCACCCGCGCGATGCGCACGCTCGCCCTCACGCACTGTTCGACCCGGATCAAGTTCGGCAGCGCGGCGGCGTGCAGCCCGAGTTCATTCATCAAGGAACTGCCCGACGAGCACCTCGAGCGTCTCGATCTCGCCACGATCTTGAGCAAGCCCGTCGAAGCGACCGATGCCAAGGCGTGGTTTGCAAAAATGCGCGCGGCCATCGGTGCGCCGTCGTAGGCCAGTCCGCAGCGGGAGGGAACGTGGACGGTGTGTGATCGACGCGGACTTTGTTAGGCTTCCGCGTCACAAAGTCCGAGCCCGTAAAAAGGCTTGTTAGGACCATCACGGCTTGCTTCCATCCGCCCCAAATGCCAGAGCCGCTCCGATGGAACACTCCCGGCCTGAAATGGAGCCCGCTAAATGGCGAGGTCAGGCTGCTCGTGTCCTTTGCCTTCGGCCTTCGGCGCGCGTTTGAAGGTCTCGTCGATGGCGACGGTCGGCGGGCGCTCGACTTGTTTGCCGCTGAGCAATTCCTCCACGGTGCGGAGTTGCAGGCGCGGGTATTTCTTCTGCCACGTCCGGCTCTCGTAGAAACCGGCGGCGGCGGCTTCCTGCACCATCGGCTTCGTCGGCGCTTCGAGCGTGATGAGCACGCCGATGAGCGCGCCCTCGCGCTCGACGGTGCCGCGCAAGTCGCGCACATCCTTCACGCCCACGCCGCCGCCTTTGACGGAAAAAATGATCTGCTTGGTCTTCGTGTCGGCGGGCGATTCGCGGAGGAGGATTTTGCCGTCGATGCCTTTGTCCGCGCCTTTCTTTTCCTCGACGGGCCGCGCGCAGACGAGGCCGGGATTGACTGCAACTTTGAACGCACGCAATGTCATGTAATGCCAACCGTAGCCAAACCAAAACCGTTGATGAAGCGGATTGAAGAGGCGATTAAGATCGATGCGAAAGAAGCGGTCGCAATCGCGATGAGATACTTCAGCGATTTTTTCCCTCACATTGCGAAGGGTGTTACGAATGCAAACGTGATGCTTGAGGAAATCGAGGAGGGAGAAGATGGCGAGCATTGGCTGATCACGTTGGGTTATGACGTCAAACGTCCGCTCTCTGGCCATCAAAAAATCTTCCAGTCGGAAATTTCACGCGATTACAAGACCTTCAAGATCGACAGCGCGACCGGCAAGGTAGCTGCGATGAAGATAAGAAAGGTGCCGTAGCAGTCGCGTGATCGAGTTGCTGATCAGAAAGTATCGCCGGAAGGGCGTCCTGATTGATGCCAATCTGTTGATCGGGTATCTCGTGGGTAGCATCAACCCACGCCATCTGGCTGCTTGCAACGCGACGACGAAGTTCTTTGGCGAGCAGGATTTTCCAGCCTGGGATGGGAAGCAGGCGGTAGCGGGTCAGGCCGGCGCGCCCGTCCAGACCGAACAGGGTTTGGGCGCAGGTGGAGATGCAGAGGGAAACGAGCAGCGTGCCAGGCAAGAGGGCTTCCCGCGGC
>JANXWU010000049.1 GCA_025350985.1 Spartobacteria bacterium
GTGCTCGTTTTTTAGCCCGATGAGGATGCGGACTTTTTTGATCGTTTCGAGCGACGGATAGAGCCGGAAAAAGCCGCTGATGAAAAAGTATCCGACGAGACAATCGAAGTCCTGCATCAGCGGCAGGATTTTCTCCAGCCGCTTGCTCAGCGTGTTCTCACCTTGATTGGTGAGGAATTTCTTTGGAATGACGGGAATCTCGCCCCCACTTCGTGACAATATTGTAGCACCGCGCGGAGTAAGATCGCGCCCCAAGAATCTTGAAGTCATCCAAGAACGTGCTCAGCACCGGATCGTTGTCCTGAAAACCCGAAAGAACCTTATTTGCAGCTTCCGCCGGAAGCTTCATGACAATTCGCACTTCGAGGAGTTGCACCAGATGAGCTGTAGTCCCGTCGGAGGCGTTATTCCTACGCGCGAGTATGCACGGCTGCTTTTTGTATTTTCTAAGAACTGGTGCTCCCCATTTTCTCCCTCGGACCGGCTGTGACAATGGGCGCAAAGTGCAAACTTCGCCAGCCGATCGCGCGACGATTTTTCGGCGAAGTTCGCGGTCGATCAGGTGCTCGGCGGAACGCTGCCGCCCGAACAGGCACACGAGGCGTTCGATCTCGCGGTCGCCCTAGGCCGTTTGATGGACAACCCTTCGGAAACGATTCTCGTCGCGACCTTCAATCGTCCCAGCAGGAGCTGATTGACGCCTTGGTCGGAAAGTAGGCCGCGGAAGACGAGGCGATGTTGGAGCGTTTGGAAGAAGCACGTCAGCATGTGAAAGAGCTGTTTGCGGTTAAGAATATGGAGAACGTGCAAGGTGACGAACGAGACGTCATTTACGTCTCCTGCACGCACGGTGCCCATCTCAGCTCCGGAAAAGTCCTGCAGCGATTCGGGCCAGTGGCGGGTGCCGGAGGCCGGCGCCGCTTGAATGTTTTGTTTACGCGAGCAAAGCATAGACTGGAAGTCTTCAGCTCCATGGAGCGACTTATTTGCCGGAGGTGCCAAACTACGCTCCGGTAGCGGTGCCGATTGTTTTACCTACAGTTGCGTCGGACTCGTGCTGCCGTGGAATGGTCGCGAGCGCCATGGGATGGGACGCGAGCGCAAATTCGCGCAGGAGGTCGCGCAGTTCTTTCATCGCACTTAGCCAGCCCGCGGGAGGACAGAGAGGTGGCCCCGCGGCTCCGAGTCGCATCCCTTCCGGCAGGCTGGATTGATTTTGGGAAAGGGGTTAAGGATGCACCATGAATGACAGAAACCGTCTGATCGTCGCGGTGGTTTGTTCCGTCGCGCTCGTCCTTGCGTTGTCCTCGCTCGTCTATCGCCGTTTGCATCGGCCAAAAGTCGATGACCCCACTGCGCAGTATCAGGGCATGGGCGAGGCGGTGGCGGAGGAGGCGGCGAAACTTACGGGAGGCGAGGGGAAGTTGATTCTGGTCGCGGAGCCGGGTGCGCTTGGGAAAAAATCCGTCGCCGAAGCCATGCAGCGCGGGAGCGGCGGCAAGGTGGCGGCGGTGGCGCGGACGCAGCCGCTCGATGGCGATGGCTTGGCGGAACTGGCAAAGCAAAACGGAGCTTCTGCGGTCGTCGTGTTCGAGGGTTCGGTCGATGTGCAAAAATTGCGCGCGGAGGCGAAGCCCGGCGCGGGCATCGTGCTCGTCACCGGCGATTGGGATGCGGCGAAGGATTTGTTGCAAAATAAAGTGATCCGCGCGGCGATCGTGCCGCGCACGCATTATCCGCCGGAAGGTCTGCCGCTGGCGCGCACCCCGCGCGAGCGGTTCGACAACGGCTACGAAATCATCGACGCGGCCAACGCCGACAAGCTCCCGTCGCTGCCGAAATAGCGCGGTGCGCTAGGGTTTGAAAACGGCTTGGACGCGCCGGAGATCGTTCAGCGAATTAGTGCTGACGGCGCTTACGTTGAAGCTCTGCACTTTGGTCGCGAGGTCTTTGGTGCCGGGATCGATCCAAGTCCAGTGCTCGGCGTGCCCGTCGCAAAAGGAGAGATTGATGCCATTCTGATGCCAAGCAGGGACGTAGTCGATCCAGTTATTGCTGGGCGCGGGATTGATGACCCACGAGCCATTGTTATATCCGCCCCGGTAGTCGTATTCCTCGATGAACAACAGGCATTGCGCGGCCGGGGTCAGTTTCGCGATCCGATCGGCGGTGCTGAGCGAGCCGTAGGTGCCGTTGAGCCGGCCAGAAACCGAGTAGCTGCGGTCATTGTGCGGTTCGATCTGCATGGCGGCGGGGCATTGGTAAACTTTCACATCCTTGACATAGGGAAAAAGCACACCGCCTTCGATCGCCGCAGTGCCAGTGCCGGACAGCACCCAGCACCCCGCGCCGGTTTCGGCAACGGGGAAATTTCCCCCGTTGTCGGCGTGGTAACTCGTCCAGGCGCCCGAGAGCTGCCGCATGTTGGAAATGCATTGCGCGGTGCGGGCGCGCGCCGTCGAGCCATCGAGCGCGGGCATCAGCAAGGCGACCAAAATCACGATGATCGTGATGACGATCAGCAATTCGAGGAGCGTGAAAGCACGCCGGGAGGAGGGGAGGTTGCGCATATTCAAAAGACCTTTAAAGGCAGAACGATCGCGGATGAAGCACCGCGAGATTGAGTAATAGTCGGACGCGCTGTGGAAAAGTCAAAAAGACGCGCCAAGGTGTTGACCTGCCTGGCTTATTCCCAGTTTCGCGGGAGGCATAATGATTGT
>JANXWU010000149.1 GCA_025350985.1 Spartobacteria bacterium
CCAGCAAACCGCTGATGGCCGCACCTTCCTGGGGGCTGCGTCGATATTTCTCTTCGGCAATTCGTAACAGGGGATGTTTTAGAAACTCGGATGATGTCTGTCTGCTGCGAAGCGGGGCTTTTCTGATCAAGCGGGTATGCAGGCGCGCATCGTTCCAATCCTTGCCGCTTGCTGTATCAAACAACTCCACGATGTCCAGCGCTTCAGGATCGTGCCGGGCTTCGGTGGCAGCGAACAGCCCTGTCCAGAAGAAGACTTGCACTCCTGAAAGTAGCGACTCGAGCGTTGGTTTGTTTTCTGCCACAGGCCGTCCATTGAGATGGCCGCTCTGGATAGCGAGCTTGATGAAAACATGCGGGTTCTGATCGGCCTGGCGCGGCTGTTTTTTGAAAGCGCGCAGCTTCTGCCCGGCGAGGGCGCGGTCGGCGGGAGATTGGTCGAGCCACTCCTCGGCTTGTGTCGGGTTTTGCCGGGCAAGGTCGTAGGCGCTTTCAAAGGCGAGCGCCAGCCACTCGTTCAAGAACTCGCCTTCAACCGGCAGTTCGAGCAATTCCGCCTCCCTGAAAAAGGCGAGGTAATGCTCGAAGAAAATTCTGTTTGCCGCGTTTTCCCGCGCGGCTTTTTGCGCTTCGCGATGGACGGCTCCGAGGATCGGCCATTTGAGTTGCTCCTGAATCCACGCGGTGCGGTCATTTTCCAAAAGCTCCTGCTCGCGAACCTTGAATCGTCGGCGTGCCGGCGCAGGTGCTACAGGCTGGCTTGCGGGATGATGAGTCGTTTGCATAGTCATCCAAACGGATGAGACGCAAAATCGTCAACCGACATTGGATTGGAGAGTACGCTCTAACAGTCAGGCGCTTGGTGAAACGCCTCAAATTTCGCGAAGAAATTCAATAACTCTTCCGCATGTTGCTGGGCAAAATGCCCAGCTCGGTGCGGTATTTCGCCACTGTCCGGCGGGCGATCGGGATGCCACGGTCTTTTAGAATCTCGACGATTTCCTTGTCGCTCAACGGGTTCTTTCCGTTCTCGGTTTTCACCAGGTCGCCGATGGTTTCCTTCACGCTGGTGTTGCTCATTGAGACGCCGTCCGCGGTTTGGTAGCCGGGGGTGAAAAAGTATTTCATGTCGAACACGCCGTGCGGCGTCTTCATGTATTTGCCGGAAATGGCGCGGCTCACCGTCGTCTCGTGGACACCCACCACGTCGGCGATTTGCACCATCGTCAGTGGCTTCAGCGCGGACGCGCCCTTTTCCAAGAACTCCAACTGCCGCTCCACGATCTGGCGCGAGATGTTCATGATCGTCTGCTGGCGCTGGTGGATCGATTTGATGAGAAATTTTCCGCTGCGGATTTTCTCGCGGATGTATTCCTTCACATCCGCCTTGCTGTCGCCTTGCGCCATCAGGTCTTTGTAGCTGTTGCTGATGCGCAGATGCGGGATTTGTTCGTTGTTGAGGCTGATGCTCCACTCGCCGCCGATCTTTTCGACGGCGACATCGGGGAGGACGTAATTGTTCGGATCGTCGGTGAAAATCTGGCCGGGCTTGGGGTCGAGTGTGCCGATGAAATTCGCGCCGCGCTGCACCTGATCGACGGTGACGCTGAGGCGGCGTGCAATCTCGGGGTAACGCCGCTTGCCCAAGTCGTCGAGGTGCTTGTCCACGATGCGGTACTCGAGGCTGTGCTCCTTGCCGAGGCGCTTGAGCTGGATGAGCAAACACTCCCGCAAATCGCGCGACGCCACGCCGACAGGGTGAAAAGTTTGGATCACTCCGAGCACGCGTTCCAAGTCTTCCAGCGCGAGCCCGGTGTTCGCCGCCATGTCGTCGAGCGAGGTCTGGAGAAAGCCGACGTCGTCCACGTTGCCGATGATCAACTCCGCGACCGTGCGATCGTCGCCGGCGAGATCGCCTGTGTTCATCTGTTCCATCAAATGCTGCTGCAGCGTCTCGTGGCCGACGAGCGAGTCGAAGAAAAACTGCCGCCGCTCCTCCTCATCCTGCGAGCGCGCCGAGTAGGAGGCGCTTTGCGACATGTAATCGCGCCATTCCTCGTCGAGCTTTGCCAGCCGCTCGAATTCCTCCTGGAACTCGTCGTGCTCCTGCTGCTTGTCCTCAATCGTCGGCTCGGTGAGTTCCTCTTCCAGCACCGGATTGCTCTGCATTTCCTGTTGCATCAGGTTCCGCAGTTCGAGCATGGGTGCTTGTAAAATTTGCAGACTTTGCTGGAGCTGCGGGGCGAGGACTTGGTCCTGCCGCATCCGCGTTTCCATGTGCATTCCGTTGGCCATATATTTGGTGGGGTAAAATTTACTGCGTTCTCAAAAGTGAGCAAGCAATCCCCGCGCCATCGTTGGAAAATGTTTTGTCCGCCGTGAATTGCCCAGCACGACCACCGGCTTGGCATTCTTCTAGCTCAATTAACCGCAGCTATGAACAAAAACGCCCTCTTCCTCACCGTCGCCGCCGGCGTTTTCGCGGTCGCGCTCACGCTGCCGCAAAAATCCGGCGCCGATGCCAGCACTGAA
>JANXWU010000160.1 GCA_025350985.1 Spartobacteria bacterium
GCTATTCGTGTTATCCGTGGTTGATCTTTTCATTATGCCGCCCGGCGAACCGGCAAGCGCTGGCGCTCGCCCCGGACGAGGTGCCCCAGGCGTGTGAGCCCTTCCTCCAGTCGGCCGTCGTCACACAGCAGACTCAGGCGCACGAACCGCGCCCCGGAGGGGCCGAACAGGTCCCCCGGCGTGACGCGGACGCGGTGCATACCCAGCAGCGCGTCGGCCAGCGCCCGGCCACTGTGCCAGGCGTCGGGGACGGCCATCCACACGAAGAAGCCGGCCACGGGCCAGACCGGAGAAAGGCCCATCGCCCGGAGTCGTTCGACGGCGTAACGGCGGCGCGAATCGAGGCTCGCGAGGTGCGGCGCGAACGCCTCGGGGGAGGTTTGCAGCGCCGCCCGCGCGACCTCCTGGCTTTGCGCGGAGACGAACGGCGATCGCAGGGCCGCCGTGGCCACGCACGGTCGGAGGAGGTGGCGATGGGCCGCGACGGGCAGCGCGCGTGGGTTGCGCCGGGAAAACTTTTTGCCGCGGCGCTCTTGGAAATTCCGAACCTGCCCAAGCTGGAACCGGGTGAAGCGCTCGGCGATTTCGCGCTGCCGGTTTCGGAAAAGCAGCTCGTGTTTTTGCCCGCGCTTTTCCAAGTGACCGATCAGGGCAGTTTCCAGTTGGACGGGAAATCGGCGCGGGTGCTCGATGTGGCGCTGATGCCGGCGCTGGCGAAATCGCTGAAAGTCGAGCCGTGGCGGGCGCGCGTGTGGCTGCGCGCGGACCACCAGCCGGCGCGGCTGGAAATCGCGCAGCCCACTGGCGCATGGTGCTCGATTTTCGGAAACTGGAGTTCGCGCAAACGCTGCCCGCCGGGACGTGGCAGCCGACGCCGGAACAGCAGGACGATGCACTGGAACTGGACGCGCCGCACGTCCGGCAACTGCTGGAACTCGTTTTGCAAGGCGGACTTTTTCAGAGCAAGCCGCATCGCCCGGCTGACGGGGCGCCGGAGCCTCGCCCTCCAGTTTCGCCGCCGAAAAAGCGCGGACTCAAAACGCCCGCGTGAAATTTTCTGTCGTCACCGCGAGCCTCGGGCAACTCGGCTGGCTGAAGCGCTGCGTGCGCTCGGTGGCGGATCAAACCGGCGTCGAAATCGAGCACGTCGTGCAGGACGCGGGGACGGAGGGAATTGCGGAATGTGGATTGCGGATTGCGGATGGCGCGGCGCACTACGAGCAGCGGCTTTTCGTCGAAAAGGATCGCGGGATGTACGACGCGCTCAATCGCGGTTTTGCGCGAGCGACGGGCGAGGTGATTTCCATTTTGAATTGCGACGAGCAATATTTGCCGGGGGCGCTGGCAAAGGTGCGCGCCGTTTTCGAGGCGAAGCCGGAGGCGGACATGGTCGTCGGGGACTGGCTGCTCATCGAGCCGGAAGGCAGGCTGCAGGCCTTTCGCCGGGCGACGAAGCTCCGCGCGTCGATGATCCTCACCAATCATCTTTACGACTTCACCTGCGCGATGTTTTTCCGACGGCGGGTGCTGGAGCGGGGGATTCGGTTCGATGAAAATTACCGCGCGGCGGGCGATGCGGATTTTGTGGCTCGGCTGCTGCGGACGGGGGTCCGGGTCGAGTATTTGCGCGACTACTTGGCGGCGTTTGTTTTGTCGGAAGCGAACCTGAGCCTGCGCGCGAATCCGGTTGCGGAAGCGGCGCGGCTGCGGGCGATCACGCCGGCTTGGGCGCGGCTGGCCGGGCCGATCTTGCGGCAGTGGCGGCATCTGGAAAAATGGCGGGCGGGTGGTTATTCGTCGCCGCGGATTGCGTACGAAATTTTTGCGGGCGACGACGACACGGCCCGGACAAAGTTTGTCTGTGACCAGCCGGGATGGCGTCATCCGTGGCACGGACGAGGTTAGACTTGGAGCATTTGAAATGGGGAGCGCACGCGCCCTCGCGTGCTGGTTTTGGCGCCCTCGCCAAAACGAACTTCATGGAGGCGAGTTGCGCGCATGGAAGCCACACCCGCAAAAGTTCGCGACGGCGAGGCGCCGTCGCCGACATGCGAGGCGCATGTGCTCCCCGGCGTTCGGCGGCGACGTGGAACTCGGCGGCGACACTTTTAAAAATGCTCTTCCTTCAGCGCGCGGAGTTTAGCCGTCGCTGAAAGATGTTGAATCCGGGCGCGCCGGCGGGTTTGCCGCGAATGCCTCCGAGCCAGGCGGCGAGGGCGGCGTCCTTCCACGCCTCGGTCGTGCGCCAGGTTTTCAGGAAGCGGAGAAAATTTCCCGGCAGCGTGCGAATCGTGCGGCGTCCGTGCGGAAGGCGGGAGAGGTAGCAGAGGTTTTGCAGCATGGCGGCGTGCTTCAAATACTCTTCGGCGCGCGACGCGGCGGCGTGTTCCGGCGGCGGCAGATGCGCCACGAAAGTCTTCGGGACAAAGATGCCGCGACGGCGCGCGGTGAGGCGGAGGCTGAATTCCAAATCCTCGCCGCGGACCCAAAAGTCGGCGCGGTGCGTGCCGACTTGCTCGATGGCGGCGCGGGTGACGAGGAGGGAGACGCCGGTGGACCAAGAGAAGGGAATGGCGTCGCCGCCGCAACGGGCGAGGAATTCGGCGGGAGTGAGCCGGCCGCGGATGACCCGGTATTTTCGCCGGTCGAGCAGCCCGGGAGGCCACGCGGCCTGGCCGTGTTCGTCGGCGATCATCGGGCAGGCGACGGCGGCGTGGTGGCTGTCCATTTCGCCCAGAAGCACGTCGAGATTGTCGGCATGGACGACGGCATCGTCATCGAGAATCCAGAGGTGGGTGAGCGCTTCGCCGTGGATTTGCAGCGCGGTTTTTTCGGCAAGGGCAAGACCGCCGCCGCAGCCGAGATTCGAGCCGGGGTGCAGCCAGTGCGCGGGAACTTTCGATTTTTTGACGACGGCCTCCGCGTCCCCGCCGTTATCGACGACGACGATGCCGCCGAGCGACTGCCGGATTTTTCCCAAGGAGTCGAGGAGCCGCGCCAACTCCGCGTGCCGACGGTGCGTGGCGATGACGGCGACGACGAAGGGGTTCATGCGTGCGCGATGGCGGCGACGGGTTTGTGCAGGCGGTGGGTGACGATGCCGCGCGCCATCAGGCTGCGGATGTGCTCGAGGATTTCGGGGGCGACCATGTCGGGCAGGAGCTTGGTCATGCAGTGGGGCTCGATGAATTTGCAGTAGTCGAAGCATGGACGCCACGGGCAGATGTCGCGGATGAC
>JANXWU010000201.1 GCA_025350985.1 Spartobacteria bacterium
TGATGCTTCGTTACGCCGCCTTCAACGCCCGGCACCATCAGGTTCTTGATGCGCACGTTCGCAAAAGTGCCGCGCGTCATGATGCGGTCGTTGCCGCGACGCGAGCCGTAGCTGTTGAAATCCTCGAACTCGACGCCGTGCTGAATCAGATACTGCCCGGCGGGCGACGTTTTCTTAATCGCGCCCGCGGGCGAGATGTGATCGGTCGTCACCGAGTCGCCGAAGATGCCCAGTGGACGCGCGCCCTTGATTTCACAGATGGTGCCGGGCTTCATCGAGAAGTCCGTGAAGAATGGCGGCTCCTGAATGTAGGTCGATGCGCTGTCCCACTCATAGACCTCGCCCACGCTCGAGGGGATTTCGTTCCACTTCGGATTCTGGTGCGCGAAGTCGGTGTAGAGCTTGCGGAATACTTCCGGCGAGAGCGCGCTCGACATCGCTTCGCGGATTTCGGCGAGCGACGGCCAGAGGTCGCGCAGGAAAACATCCGCGCCATCCTTGCCTTTGCCGAGCGGCTCGTGCGTGAGGTCAATATCCACGCGTCCCGCGAGCGCGAACGCCACGACGAGCGGCGGCGACATCAGGAAATTCGCCTTGATGTTTTGATGCACGCGCGCCTCGAAGTTGCGGTTGCCGGAGAGCACGCTGGCCGCGACGAGATCGTTCTTCGTGATCGCTTCCTCCAGCGCGGGATGCAGTGGGCCGGAGTTCCCGATGCACGTCGTGCAGCCGTAGCCCACGGTCTGAAAACCAAGCTGGTCGAGATAAGTTTGCAGCCCCGTCTTCGTGAGATAATCGGTGACCACGCGTGACCCTGGTCCGAGCGAAGTCTTGACCGACGGATCGATTTTCAATCCACGCGCGACGGCCTTTTTCGCCAGCAATCCCGCGCCGAGCATCACGCTCGGATTGCTCGTGTTCGTGCAACTCGTAATCGCCGCGATGAGGACCGAGCCGTGCCCGATTTTCACGTCTGCTTTTTGGTACGGCGAATGGTGGAGATCGCTCGCGGCGTCGGGAGTCGGGCGATTGGTGATCATTTCCGCGACGTGCCGCGGGGTGCCTTCGACCATGTGATCCTTTTTCGTGTCCGTCGAAAACATCGGGTGCTCATTCGTGCCCGCCGTGCCGTCGTCGAGACGAACGTCGAAACGCAGCCCGAGTTTGTCCGCGTTTTGACCGTAGCCGCCGTCGGTGATCGGCTTGGTGAAAAGGTGGCGGAAGGTGTCGCCAAGGTCGGGCAAGTTGATGTGATCCTGCGGACGTTTCGGGCCGGCGACGGCGGGCACGACGGTCGAAAGATCGAGTGCGAGATCGACGCTGTAATCGCACTGGCCCTTCGCCGGAATGCCCCACAAACCCTGCGCCTTGTAGTAGCTCTCAAACGCCGACACGAGATCATCGCTGCGCCCCGTGCCGTGCAGATATTTCACCGTCTCCTCATCAATCGGGAAGAAGCCCATCGTCGCGCCGTACTCGGGCGCCATGTTCGCGATCGTCGCGCGATCGACCACTGGCAGCGACTGCGCGCCCGGCCCAAAAAATTCGACAAACTTCCCGACGACCTTCGCCTTGCGCAGCATTTGCGTGATGTGCAGCACCACATCGGTCGCCGTCACGCCTTCACTCACCGCGCCGGTGAGATGTACGCCGACGACTTCCGGGGTGAGAAAATAAACGGGCTGCCCGAGCATTCCCGCTTCCGCTTCGATGCCGCCGACGCCCCAGCCGACAACGCCGAGCCCGTTGATCATCGTCGTGTGCGAATCGGTGCCGACGAGTGTGTCGGGAAAATAAACGCCGTCGCGTTCGAGCACGCCTTTCGCGAGATATTCGAGATTCACCTGATGCACGATGCCGATGCCCGGCGGCACGACGCCGAAAGTTTTGAACGCCTGCTGCCCCCATTTCAAAAGCTGGTAACGCTCGCGGTTGCGTTTGAATTCGAGTTCCAGATTTCGTTCGAGCGAATCGGCGCTGCCGAAAAAATCCACCTGCACCGAGTGATCGACCACGAGATCGACCGGCACCAGCGGCTCGATGATTTGCGGATTTTTCCCCAGCCGCTGCACCGTCGAGCGCATCGCTGCGAGATCGACCAGCAGCGGCACGCCGGTGAAATCCTGCAAGACCACGCGGGCGACCACGAAGGGAATTTCCACCTGCGCCGGTGCCTTCGCGTTCCAATTCGCCAGCGTCTTCACGTCCTGCTCGCACACTTTTTTCCCATCGCAATTTCGCAACACCGACTCGAGCACGATGCGGATGGAAACCGGCAGCCGCGAGATCGGTCCGATGCCCGCTTTTTCCAAAGCAGGGAGCGAATGAAAATGTCCCTGCTCCCCGTGGCCGAGGTCGAAGGTTTGAAGGGTTTTGAACGGGTTGCTCATGATGGAATAAAGGCGTGACGGGGGATACAAACAAACGCCTTCCGCAGCGGCAAGCGAGAAGCTGAAGCCGGTGCGCCGACCCGCGGTTGGCGATCAGGTGAGTGCGCGTCGCTCGATTTCCGGCGGCGTTCGCGCATACTCCGATCATGGCCGAGTTCCCGCGCATTCAGACCGAGGTGCAGATTATGTTTTTCGACACCGACTGCGCGGCGGTCGTCCATAACATCTCGTATCTGCGCCACATTGAAGTCGCGCGGACTCTGCTGGCGGAACACCTCGGCATGGGCCTGCGCGAGATGGCTGCGACGCAGCAATATCCCGTCGTGGTGCGGACGGAAATCGATTATCGTCGGCCCGCTGTCCTAGGCGACAAACTGCTCATCGACGGCTGGCTGGAA
>JANXWU010000234.1 GCA_025350985.1 Spartobacteria bacterium
GTGCTCGCGCTCGCGGCGCGCGGACGAGAGCACCGGCATCTTGCCGCTGCGGCCCGCGAGACATTCCTGAATCGAATGCACGAGCGCGGGATGCGCGCCGATTTCCAGCCATAAATCCACGCCAAAATCAGCCAGCTCATTCACCGCGGACGCAAACTGCACGGGCTGCCGCACGCCGCGACCCCAGTGCGCCGCGTCGCACGTTTCGCCGGGGCAGCGCGCGCCGCTGACGGTGCTGAAAAACGGGACGCTGCCGGGCTGCGGTTGCAGGTCGGCGAGGGCTTCCTCCAATTGCTCGGAAGCCGGCTGCATGAGCGGATGATGAAACGGATGATCGACCCGGACGAGGCGGGCGAAAACACCCTGCGGCTCCAACTCGGCGAGCATCGCTTCGAGCGAAAGCCGCGAGCCGGAGAGAGTCAGCGAACGCGGGCCGTTGAACGCGGCGATGGTCACCGTGCGATCATGCCGGGCGATCAGCGCCCGAGCTTCGTCCTCGCCGAGACCGACGGCGAGCATCGTGCCTTCATCGCGCGCGCAATCGCCCATGAAGCGCGCCCGCAGCGCGATGACGCGCGCCCCTTCCTCCAAAGTGAACACGCCCGCGACGCACGCCGCCGCGATCTCGCCGACGCTGTGACCGACGACCGCCGCCGGCTGCACGCCCCACGATTTCCACAGCTCCGCCAGCGCCACCTGCATCGCGAAAATCGCCGGCTGCGCGATCTCGGTGCGGTGCAGCAACGAGGCTTCTTCCGAGCGGCCCAGCTCTTCGAGCAAAGAAAAGCGCGCCCACGGTTTCATGGCGGCGGCGCAACGCTCGATGGTCTGCCGGAAGACCGGCTCGTGCTTCATCAACTCGCGGCCCATGCCCCACCACTGCGGCCCCTGTCCGCTCATCACAAACGCGATGCGCGGCGCTTGTTCCGGCCGGGGCGAAAAGGCGGCGCGCACTTTCGGGCTTTCCTGTTTGATCGCGAAACCGTCGAGTTCCTGCGCCAATTCCGTGGTCGAGTCCGCGACGATGGTCAGCCGATGGGGATGGTGGTTGCGGCGGGAGCCGAGGCTGTAAACCAAGTCGGGCAGGGTGGGTGAACTGCCATTGGCGTGCGAGCGTTCCTCCAGCCATGCGGCAAGGCGCAAAGCCGAGCCGCGCAACGCTTCCTCCGAGCGGGCGGAGAGCACGATGGGCCACGCTCGCTGCGCGTCGGCGTGATTGTGTTCGGCCTGAAAACGCGCGGGCGGCTCCTGCAAAATGACGTGGGCATTGGCCCCGCCGAAGCCGAAGGAATTGACGCCGACAAAACGCGGGCCGTCGCTTTCGGGAAGCGGCTCCAGCGCCGTGGGAACGCGGAGTTTGAGCGCGGTGAAATCGATGTGCGGACTCGGCTTTTCAAAATGCAGGCTGGCGGGAATCTGCCGATGTTGAAGGACCAGCATGGCCTTGAAGAGACCGGCGATGCCGGCGGCGGTTTCCAAGTGGCCGAGATTGGTTTTCACCGAGCCGATGGGAAGCGGTGTCTCCGCCGGACGATCCACGCACAGTGCCTCCGCGAGCGCGTGCGCTTCGATGGGGTCGCCCACCGCGGTGCCGGTGCCGTGCGCCTCGACGAAGCTGATTTGCGAAGGGACGATGCCCGCATCCGCGCAAGCCACGCGGACGAGCCGCGCCTGCGCCTCGGTGCTCGGGAGCGAGATGCCATTGGTGTGGCCGTCCTGATTCAGCGCCGATCCGGCGATCACGCCTTGAATGGTGTCGCCGTCTTTGATCGCCTTGGAAAGCCGCTTCAGCAAAACCATGCCCGCGCCTTCGCCCCGCACGAAGCCGTTGGCGGAAGCGTCGAAGGCTTTGCATTTCCCATCCGGCGAAAGCATCGAGGCCTGCGAGAAACCGATGAAGCCGCCGGGCGTGATGATGACAGTGACGCCGCCCGCCAGCGCCGCCTCGCCGCGCCCGGCCCAGATGTGCTCGCAGGCCATGTGCACGGCCGTCAGCGCCGACGAACACGCGGTGTCCATGGCCACGCTCGGGCCGCGTAAATTGAAGCAATAGGAAATCCGATTGGCCGCGATGCTATGCGCGCAACCGGTCGGTGAGTGCGAGCTGATGCCGGAGTGTTCCCACGGGGTGCCTTGGATGCCCTGGTAGTCGTTGTGGGAAATGCCGACGAACACTCCCAAGTCCGCGCCGCGTTCCAAATCGAGCACGAGCCCGGCGTCCTCCATCGCTTCCCATGCGGTTTCCAAAAGCAGCCGGTGCTGCGGATCGACGTAGGGTGCCTCGCGGGGCGAGATGCCGAAAAACTGCGGATCGAACTGGTCGATGGCGTCGAGAAATCCGCCGCGTTTGGCGACGGATTTTCCCGCGAGGCCCGGCTCCGCATCGTAAAAACGCTCGACGTTCCATCGATCGGGAGGCACGTCCGAAACCGCGTCGCGTCCCTCGACCAGCAGCTTCCAAAAGGACTCGGCATCGTTGACGCCACCGGGAAAACGGCAACCGATTCCGATGATGGCGATTCCGTCTTTTTGCATCGCGGGAGTTATACCGGCTTGCTGCGAACGTCACGCTCTTTTTTCCTCTGCGATCCTGCGCTGACGCCGCTGGACGGGCACGCTTCAAAATAAAAAGGGATGGACGCGAACGAGCCGCGAATGGATAGCAACACCATGTGCGGCATTGCAGGCATCATCGATCTGTCCGGCCATCAAAGCGTGCCCGACGGCGTCATTCAGGCGATGTCCGCTGCTCTGTTTCATCGGGGTCCGGATGAAGAGGGTTTTCTCCATCGTCCGGGACTGGCGCTGGCCTCGCGGCGGTTGAGCATCGTCGGTCTGGCCGATGGGCAGCAACCGATGGCGAATGAAGACCGCAGCGTGCAGGTCGTCTTCAACGGGGAACTGTTTGATTACGTCGAAAAGCGCGCGGACCTGGAAGCGCGCGGGCACCGGTTTCGCACGCACTGCGACACGGAAATCATCCCGCATTTTTGGGAAGATCATCAGGAGGGAATGTTCGAGCGGTTGCGCGGACAGTTCGCGATTGCGTTGTGGGACGAACGCCGGCGGCGTCTCACGCTCGGTCGTGACCGCTTCGGCATCGCGCCGCTTTACTGGACGCAACAAGGCGACTGGCTGCTGTTTGCCTCCGAGATCAAAGGTCTGCTCGCTTCGGGCATGGTGACGCCCAAACCCGACCGGCGCGGCCTCGACCATGTTTTCACCTTCGCCGCCATGCCAGGGCCAATCACCTGTTTTGAAGGCGTGCAACTCCTGCCGCCGGGTCATTATTTGCAGATCACTCCGGGGGCCGAAAATGGCGCGGCTCCCAACGTCTGCCAGCACGCGTACTGGGAGATGGATTTCCCGGATCAGGGGGACGAAAATCCCGAAGCCGATCCGAAAAAACTGGTCGAGGAGTTCGAGCAGGTTTTGCTGAAAGCGGTCGAGAAACGCCTGCGCGCCGATGTCCCGGTCGGGGCTTATCTCTCCGGCGGATTGGATTCTAGCATGATCGTCGCGATGGCCTGTCGGCTCAAAGGTCCGGCGATTAACACCTACACCATCCGGGTGGACGATCCCGCGCTGGAC
>JANXWU010000242.1 GCA_025350985.1 Spartobacteria bacterium
CGGGCAAGCGGGCAGTTTGCGCATCCCGGCGGATTTGTCGTCCTCACGCAGGAGGGAAAAATTGCGCGCTATTTTTTCGGCATGACCTATCCCGCGCGCGAACTGAGGCTGGCGGTCGTGGAGGCATCCCAGCGTCGCGTCGGCTCGCCCATCGACCAGATTTTCCTGCTCTGTTTTCACTACAATCCGATCACGGGAAAATACGCACTCGCCGCATTGCAAGCCGTGCGAATCAGCGGCGCGGTGACGGCGGCAGGGCTCGCTCTTTTTGTCGTGGCAATGCTCCGCCGCGAGAAGCGCGCACGCCCCGCCGCGCCCAAATAAGCGAAGGCATGAACGCCTTTTATTTATTTCCCGAACAAGCCTCCGCCGGCGCGCGCCAGGTTGATTTTCTCTACTTTTATCTCACCGCCTGGTCGGCTTTTTTTCCCTGCTGGTCTTCGTCCCGCTGATTTGGTTTGCCATCAAATACCGCCGCGGCACGAGCGTCGATCTGTCGCGCCCGCGGCACGGCTCCTGGCGGCTGGAAGTTGCGTGGACGGTGGTGCCAACTTTCATCGCGATGACGATGTTTGCCTGGGGAGCGGTGGTATATTTCGACATGGAGCGACCGCCCGCGGACGCTCTGCTCATCCACGTCGTCGCGAAACAATGGATGTGGAAACTTCAGCACCCGGAAGGCCGGCGTGAGATCAACGAACTCCATGTGCCGGTGGGAAAAGCCGTGCGGCTGCTGATGACTTCGCAGGACGTGGTGTGGGTGTTCCTGTTTTCCCTGCTCTACCTCGCGGGAGGCCGCTTGTGATGCTGATCGTTCCGCTCCGCGTCTATCTTTGCGCGTTCGGCGCGTTGATCGCCCTTTTGCTGCTCACGATTGCAGCCGCGTACGGCGACTTCGGCCGTCTGAATCTCATCATCGCGCTGGTTATTGCCGTGGCAAAAATGCTCCTGATCCTGCTGTTTTTCATGCACTTGAAATATGGTGACAGAATTTTTCTCCTCGGCGCCGGGGCCGGCTTTTTCTGGTTGGCGATCCTGCTTTCGCTGACGCTGATGGACTACGCGAGCCGGCACTGGCTGCCCGTTTTGGTTCCTTGAATGGTCTGCTCGCGGCTCCGCGAATCAGCCGGGAGACTCGGGTTTTCGCTTGCCCAAAATATTTTTTTGTCGATAGTGACCGCGCCTGTCAGGAAGAGGATAAGGGGGGTATAGCTCAGTTGGTAGAGCGCTTCGTTCGCAATGAAGAGGCCTGGGGTTCGAATCCCCATACCTCCACCAATCCCTTCCTGAAAGCGCAGGCGCCCGCCTAATCGAAAGATTGCAACAGGCTCCTGACTTTCGCTTTGGCACCACCGGGCACGGAAAGACCGTCGCAGAGCAGGAGCACGCCGAACTCAAAATCGAGCAACCGGCGGAGTGACCGGCGCAGTTGCGCGGGATCGTCCATTTTCGACTCGGGAATCAAACCCAGACTCCCCGGCGGATGCCCGATAATCGCGTCGCCCAAGAGCATGATTCCGCCAACTTCGCGGGAGAGCGCGTGCTGTTCGGGCTCGAAATAAAGTCCGATTTCGCCGGGAGATTTTCCGGGCAGATGAATCACGCGCAGCACCCCGGCGATGAGCGCGCCGTCGCGAACGGGGAGATCTACGTGGACTGGCGCGAGCGGACCAACTTCCTCCATCCCGGCGACCACAGCCGCGCCGTAGCGAGCGCGAAAAAGCTCAACTCCGCGGGCGTGATCGCGATTGGTCAGCACCACCTGTGTGATCGGACGGAGTGCGTCGAATTTTTCCCAATCGCCGACTTCCGGCTCTGGTGGATCAACGAGCACCGTGCCCGTGTCGAGCCGAATGGCGTAGCCATTTAAATCCCACGGCTTGTCCTCGTACGTCGCCCCCCAAGTCAAAATGCCGGGTAAAATTTCCTGCATCGCCGCAGTGTAGCGGCGCGATTTTACGGTGCAACGCCCTTCGGCGGGCTACAGCAAATCCTGCGCGACCACGCTGCGTTGCTCACGGCTCCCGAGCACCGTTGCCTGCTCCGCGATCACCGCCGGATCGCACTCAAACCGATACCCGTGACAATTCGGACAAGTGGCGACGTGTTTCTTCACAATGGAGTCGCATCCTTCGCAAATTTTGAAAGCCTGCGGGTTCGCGACAATGAGCGCCGCCTTTTGCGCGCGTTCGCGAAGATGGGAATTTTCGTGGGTCATCGGATTGGCCAACAGTCTGGCGGAGCCAGGGTAAAATCAAGCGGGGTTGTTGGGCGCCGTTGCGGCGGCACCTTAACGGTATGGAATTTCGGTAGTGGCTCAGTTTGAAAAGCGCGGGTGTCATTCTGAGCGAAGGCTTGGCGGAGTCGAAGAATCTCTTGAACCATTCTTCGGCGTGGGGCTGCACGGCGGAAGGGCAAGAGATTCTTCGGCTGCGTTCCGTTCGCTTGTGGCGAACTCCACTGCGCTCAGAATGACACGCAGCGAAGTCGGAGGGCGCAGAATGACACACGCTTTCAAACTGATCTGAACCAGAATTTCCGCCAGGCTGCCTTTACTTTTTAAGCGGCCACCTTATCCTCCTTTCCCTTATGAAACCCGTTGCCACCCTTCGTTTTGTTTTCACTTTCATTGCCGCCGTTTTCCTTTCCGCGATCAGCGGTCACGGAGCGGAAACCCCGAAAGCCGGTGACCAGGCTCCGGTCGTCGAGGGCAAGGATCAAGCTGGCAAGGAATGGAAGCTGGCCGACCGCGCGGGCAAAAAATCAGTGCTGCTTTATTTCTACCCGAAGGACGACACCTCCGGCTGCACGAAGGAAGCGTGCGGGCTGCGCGACCGGATGGACGAGCTGGAAAAAGCGGACGTGGAAGTCGTCGGCGTGAGCTTTGATTCCGGGGCGAGTCACGTCGCCTTCCGCGAGAAATACAAACTGAACTTCACGCTGCTGGCCGACACGGACGGCAAGATTGCTGATGCCTTTGGCGCGCGCATGGCGGCAGGCCGCAACGTCGCGCGTCGTGTCAGCTTCCTCATCGGGAAGGACGGCAAAATCGCCCACGTCACCGACAACCCAAAGGCCGACGTGCATTTGGCCGAAATGAAAGACCAGATTGCGAAGCTGCCCGCGAAATAATTAGCGCACAGATCATTCAAACCCCGAAGCGGCATCGTCTGCTTCGGGGTTTTTTGTGGGCGAATTTTTAACGCAGAGACGCCGAGGCGCGGAGGAAAAGTTGGTTCGTAAAACGGCCCACCGGTACCACAGAAAACTCAGTCCAATTCGTTTCCTCCGCGTCTCTGCGTTGAAATAAACGCGTCGCTACTGCTTCTTGATCGACACGTTTCGGAACGCCACCGGATCGTTGTGCCCGGCGAAACCGAAGTGCCCGCTCGCGCGGTCCTTGCCGGGATGCGCGTGGTTCGCCATGAACATCTCCGGGGTGATCTTGCTCACGTCCGCAAACGTAATCGGCGTGCCGTTTAGCTCGACTAGAATCATCGGCCCCCGCACTGAAACCTCGTAAAAGTTCCACTCACCCAAAGGACGGAGGTAGCCACGGTGCGCCGCGGCCATCCCATAAACCGAGCCGCAAAATTGCCGGGGATCGAGCTTGGTGTATTGCGCCGCGGAATCGTCGAGCACCTGCACTTCGCACATGCCTTCGTAAGCCGTGTCGCCTTGGCCGGGATAGCGAATGGCGAGTCCGTTGTTGCCAGCCGGCGGCAGCTTGAATTCCACGCGAGCCACGAAATCGGCGAACTCTTCTTTGGTGAAAATCGTGCCGCCTTTGTGCGCCTTGCATTGAATCGCGCCGTCCACAATTTCGTAATTGTCCGTCGGTCCGTCCCATCCGTCCCAATCCTTGCCGTTGAACACAGTGACAAAACCGTCGGCGTGGTGATCCGCCAAAATTTTGTTCGCCTCCGCGCCCGCAATTTCGCGCAGGAAAATGTTGCGCCAGCGGATTTCGCCGCCGTGCGTTTGCAGCTCAATCGGACCGCGCGCGGGCACCGGCGTTTTGCGGTCGTAGTAATTTTCCAACAGCGCGTGATCGACGACGAGTTGATCGTTCAGCCACACACTGACCCGCGAGCCGACCATCACCACGCGCACTTTGTTCCACTCGCCAAACGGCTTGTCCGCCAGCACCAGCGGGTCTTTGCCGGGCGCGCCCTTGGAGTTGTTCCAGAGTCCGCCCGAGCCCTTGTCCGCACCCAGCGGGAACTTGGCCTTTTCCGTGGAATCCCAAATCTGCACCTGCGGCACCCCGCGCAAATAAATCCCCGAGTCCGCGAGCGGCACTGTTTTGTATTCCAGCAGCAACTCGAAATCGCCGTAGTCCTTCTTCGTCGTGGCATAATCGCCGAACCCGTCATTCACCAACTCGCCCGCCTCCGCGTGCCAGTGCGGCTTGCCGGTTTTGGCATTCACCTCCGTCAGCGTTTTCGTCCACTGGTCGATTTTTGCCTGGCGCTCGGCCTCCGGCATGGCGGCGAGTTTGCGCTGGTCGAACGTGCTCCCGCCGACCCAGCCGTCGAGGTCTTTCCCGTTAAAAAGCGCGGTGAAGTTCGGAGGCGGCGAGGTTTGCGCGATGGCGCCGGGAAAAACGCCGGCCGTGCCGACGATGACGAGTGCGAGGGCGGCGAGGCGCGAGTGGAGGGGGCGGCAATTTGGAAAAGTATTCATCAAGGGCGTGGGGGATTGTTTCGAGTTTATCGGTGGCATCGGGTGGAAAATCATCATCAAAATGTAAAAGTTAGCGGAAAATCTCCAAGGAGCACATGCGCCCGTCTGAACGCCAACGGCATTCCACCCACCAGCCCCGGGGTTGGCGCGACGCAGAAGCGCCTACCTTGGGGTCAATGCCGTCCACAGTGCCAACCCCAACGGGGTTGCATTCGCCAGCGCAAAACCTCCGGGATGCAACCCCGTTGGGGTTGACGCACCTTTGGGAATCGATCCCAGGGTAGGCGACAGTCGCCAACCCTGGGCTGACAGATGAAACGCCATTGGCGTTCCCGCCGCGGATCACTCCAAAAGTGCATGACAGGCTCTAAACGGCGTAAAAAGCGTCCACGACGACGTATTTTGGGTCCACGACGACCTGATTTTGGTCCACGACGACGTACTTTTGGTCAACGCGACGTGTATTTGGTCAACGACGACGCATTCTACGCCGATGACGACCAAATTTACGTCAAGCGCGACGTTCAGAACGTCGAAGGCGGCGCTAAAAGCGTCGAACGCAGCGTTCGGAACGAGGTGGACGGCGTTCGGAACGTCGAAGGCGATGCAAAGAGCGTCGAGCGCTTCCCTGGGAAATTCGTTTGCCAAAACCTGCACACCTGCGGCCCGTGGGCGGGCCGCCTCCAAGCGCGTTCAACCGCGCAGCCACTCGTCGCGATGAGCGCGCACGAAATCGTCGTCGGCCAAATGCGGATAGGCGCGGGACACGCGATCAATTTCCTCGGCCTGGCCGGGGCTGAGTGTTTCCTCAGGGTCGAGACACCAAACGCCTTCGAATAACCCCTGCCGCCGCAGTACTTCATGCAGTCCCGCGACGCAGCCGCGAAACCCGTTCGCGGCGTCGAAGAACGCCCCGTTGGCATCGGTGATTTGCGCGGCGCGCTGTAAAAGTTCGGGCGGGATGCCGCCGGTCCAGACGGCGCGCTGGCATTCCTCGAAAAGCTCGACCGCGCGCCGAGTCCACACCGCCCAGTGGCCGAGCAGTCCGCCGACGATGCGACGCTCGACCATTTTTCCGCCAGTCTCAAAACGAAACGACGTGAGCAAATCGACGACGATGTTGTCATCATTGCCGGTGTAAAGGGCGATGTCTTCGCGGCCCGACTCGACCACGGCGCGCACGACCTCGAGAGTCTGATACCTGTTGAAGGGCGCGATTTTGATGGCGACGACATTTTCGATCTCGCAGAACTTTTTCCAGAACGAATACGGCAGCGCGCGACCCCCGGCTGCGGGCTGCGAATAGAACCCGATGATGGGAATGACGCGAGACACTTCCCGGCCATGCGCGATCAGCTCGTCTTCGCTCGCGGACGGGAGGGCGGCGAGACTCAACAAAGCCGCGTGATAGCCGAGCGCGCGGATTGTTTCCGCCTCGCGCCGCGCCTGCGCCGCCGCGCCGCAAACGCCCGCCACCCGAAACAATTTTTCGCCACGGGCTCCCTGGGCGCGGGTCATCTCGTCCGCGGCCATTTGCAACACCGGCTCGAACAAACCCGCTTCGCGAAGCGCAAACTGCGTGGTGTGGACGCCGATGGCGATGCCGCCGACGCCGGCGGCGAGGTAATAGCGAACCAACGCGCGCTGGCGGCGCTCGTCGAGTCTGCGCTCAGCGTCGAGCGCGAGTGGACAGGCGGGAATCGCGAGGCCGCGGCGGAGGGAGTTGTAGGGTGAGTCAGGCATGGGAGTGAGTGACGGATCGACAAAATAAAACGCAGAAATGCGGAGGCGGAAAAAGAGGAAACTTGCGAGATCTTTTCGCCGCCAGTTTCGGTGGCGCTTTAAAATTTCCCCTCGCGATTTTCAAAATGCGTCGGCTTGCCCAGCGTCTCGCCGCCGCCCGAAAACCAGTTCGCGATCCAATCGATCATCTGCCCGGTCGTGACGCGCGGGGCACCGAACAAATCGACGCTGCGGCTGGCGTTGCTCAGCAGCGCGCTCGAGGACTCACTGGAAGCGAAGGCCACGGGTTTGTTCATCTTTTTCCCAAACGCCTCCGCCACTTCCCGGACGTGAAGCGGTTGGACTCCTGCCACATTGATGACAAACGGCGGCGAGGAGGCGTGCTCCAAAGTGAGCAGAGCGCAGGCGTTCGCGTCGGCCTGCCAGATGGCGTTGAAGTGGCCCATGGTGAGGTTGACAGGTTCGCCGCGCCAGACTTGTCCGGCGATGTCCACCAGCACGCCGTACCGCAGTTCACAGGCGTAGTTTAGACGGAAGATGGAAACAGCGAGGCCGTGCGCGCGGCTGAAATGCTCGAAAATCCGCTCGCGTCCGAGGCAGCTCATCGCGTATTCGCCGACAGGCTTGGGTGGGTCGGTCTCGCGCGAGCCACCGCCGGCGAGTGGGGTGAGGCCGTACACATTTCCCGTGGAAAACGCCGCCATGCGCGAGCGCGGAAACTTTTTGCAAACAATCGCCGGGAGCCAGGTGTTCATCGCCCACGTCAGCGATTCGTGGCCCGTCGCGCCAAATTTCATCCCGGCCATGAACACGACGTGGGCCGCCTCCGGCAACTTCGCGACCGCGGCTTCGTCCAGCAGGTCGCACCGGATGGTTTCGATGCCGTGCGCGCGGAGATTTTCCATTTCGGTCTCGGTGGAAAATCGCGAGACGCCGATGATGCGCCGGCGCGTGCCCGCCGCGTCGTCCGCCCGCTTCGCCATCCGCGCCAGGGTCGGTCCCATTTTTCCCGCGACGCCGAGAAAAATAATGTCGCCCGCGAGCCGGCGCATCATTTCGATCACCGCCTCCGTCGGCTCGCTCAAAAGAGTTTCCAACTCGGCGGTGGTTTGGAGGCGGGGCGATTTCACCGTTCCAATGCAGGTTTCAATTTTCAACCCAAAGGCTCCGTTCCGTTCGCGCGTTCGGGCGAGGGCGCGAACACCTTTTGCAAATACTCGATGCTCTTGGTCGCGATGACTTCCGGGCCTTCTTCAAACTTGAAAACCTCCACCGAAACCATGCCGTCGTAGCCCGTCTCGTAAAGCGCCGCCGCGATCGGTACGAAGTCCACGTCGCCGAAACCCGGTCCTTTCAGGTTGGCGTCGTTCGCATGAAAATAGGCAAATCTTCCCGCGCTTTCGCGAATGATTTGCGGGATCGGTTTGGGCTCCGTGCTCATCGCCTTCACGTCGAGGATCACGCTCATCGCCGGGCTGCCGAACTGGCTCGCGAACAAAATCCCCTCCTCCGCCGTGTTCACAAAATTCGTTTCGTTCGGTCCGAGCGGCTCGAAGCAAATCACCACCCCGCGCTCCTCCGCCCGCGCCACCGAATCGCGAAAAGTTTCCGTCGCCAAATCCCAAGCCTGCTCGTAGCTCATCCCCTCCAGGACGTTCCGCTGTTTCGGCGAGCCGACAATGATCCGCGTGCCGCCGAGGTCAGCGCAGCAATCGACGAGCTCGACAAAATAACGCGCGGTGCGCTGCTGCGTCTGCCGGTCCGGCGAGTTGAGATACATCCCCTCAGCCTGCACGAGCACCCAGTGCAGACCGGAGATGCCGATGCCCGTGCGCGCCGCCGCTTCGCGAAGGCGGACCCGCTCGGCAGACGGGATTTCGGTCACCGATTTCGCGAGGGTAAATGGCGCGATCTCGACCGCGTCGTAGCCGGTTTTTTTCGCGAACGCGAAGGTGTCATCGAGGGTCCAGCCTTGGAAAATCTCGTTGCAGATGCCGAATTTCATTCCCGGAAAAATGCCGTCAAACGCTGGCGTGAGGAAAGCTAAAAGCCGCGCGCTGGGCGTGGTTTTTTCGGAATGGCCACGGATTCCGATGGAGATTTTCGTGCGACCGTCCATCATCCGTCCGTGGAATCGCAGCAGAAAAAAATCGCCGAGCGGCCCGGCCCCAACAGCAAGTCCGCACCGACTCCCGAGAAAGAACGGCCGGCTCCGGACGCGGAGGCGGCGCGGGGAGAGCAATTGAAAAAAAGCGCCACGCTCCAAGCTGAACGCGACGCGCTGGCGGGCGAGCGCGAGCATCTGGCGGCGCAACTGGCGCAGGCGCGCGAGACGCATCGCAAAAGCGTGGAGTCTCTGACGCGCGAGCGCGACGAGATCGCGCGCGAACTGGACGATTTGTCGGGTCAAATTTCCAAATCCCGCGAGGAGCACCGCAAGGAAATGCGCGCGCTGGAGGCGAAACTACAGGACGCCGCGGCGGTGGGCGAAGAGAGCGAAACCGCTTCGCTGCGAGCGCGCGAACAGGCGGCACGGGCCACGGAAGTGCTCACGCGCGAGCGCGACGAGGCGCAAGTCGAGCGCGACCAAATCAAGGCGGAATTTGCCAAAACGCGCGCGGAATTTCAGCAGCAAGTCGATGCGCTCAGCGTCAGCAGCGAAAGCGCGAACCGGACCCACGCGCAGTTGCTCGCGGAGTTTTCCTCGTTTCGCGAAACCAACGCCGCCGTGCTGCTGGCGGTGACGAAGGAACGCGACAACTTGATGGCCGCGCGCGACGAAGTGCGGCAGCAGCTCGACACGCTGCGCAATTCGCAGCGGCAGGAACTGGAGATCGTGCGCCGTGAATGCACCGCCGTGAGCGAGCAGCGGCAGGAGGTGATGACGCTGCTGGAACGGGACCGCGACGCGTGGCGGCGGCAGATTGAATTGTTCACGGAGGAACGCGACACCCTGGCGCGCGAACGGGACGAAGCACTGGTCGAGCTGACGCGGGAGCGGCAGACCGAAAGCACGCAAATCGAGTTGCGGACGCGCGAATGCGAGAACTTGGTGAAGCAGCGCGCGGAGGCATTCGCGCAGGTGAATGCGATGCGCGCCGCGCAAAAACGGCAGGGCGAATTGTTCGCGACGGAGCGGCAGGTTTTAATCCACGAACGCGACGCGACGGCGGCGAAACTGGAGCGATCACTCAAGTCGCTGGGGGAGGACCGCGCGTCGCTTTTGCAACGAACGACCGACACGGAGGCCCGCCTCGAGGAGGCGCAACGCGAGCGGGAAGAAGCCCTCGCCGCGCTGGCTCAGGAACGCGACGCGGTGATCGCGGAGAATGAAACTTTGTTGAATGAACTCGTGCCACTCCGAGACAACGCCGCGCGTGAGAGCGAGGTCATGGGCACGGCGTCGCAGCGCAAATACGTCGTCGGCGATACGGTCGCGAACGACGAATGGAGCAGCCTCGTCAGCGCGAAGGATGTGGTGCTGGAGCGCGAGGTGGAGATGAAAATCATCTGCGACGACGGCGCGTCGAACACGCAGAGCGTCGCGCTTTTTCTGGAGGAAGCGCGGCGGTTGGCGCGGTTACAGCACCCGAACATTCCGCCGATTTACGACGTGGGACTGAACCGCGACGGGCGGGTTTTTTATACGACAAAAAGAGTCGAGGGCATGACGCTGCGCTTCGTGCTCGACCGGATCGAATCCGGGAAGGCCGGCACACTCCTGCACTTCACGCTCAAGCGACTCCTGAACGTTTTCCACCGCGTTTGCGATGCGCTGGCTTTCGCGCACGCGAACGGCGTCACGCATGGCGGCGTAAAAGCCGAGGACGTGATTCTGGGCGACTTCGGCGAGGTGCTGGTGACGAACTGGCGGCTGCCCCGCTCGGCTTCCTCCATCTCGCACCATGATCCGCAGGAAGACATCGCCGCACTCGGACGGCTCCTGTTTGAAATCGCCACGCTCGAACCGCCGCGCGACACCGGCAAGGACGGCCGGAAATCCGCGCGCACGGGCGAGGGTCCTTATCGCGGCGGAGGCAAGGTCATTCAGTCGCTGCTGGTCATCGCCAAAAGGGCTTTCGACAAAAAAGCCGGAGACCGTTTCCACTCGGTGCGGGAATTTCAGACGCGAGCCGATGCCTTCAAAGACAGCTTCGAGGATCCCTCGCACATCACGCTGCGGCGCGTGCTGGCGCAGTGGTTGAAACGGCGTGCAGTGTTGGTGCTGGTTCTACTCGCCATCGTGCTGGCGCTGATCTTTGCCCTGCCCGCGTGGCGGCACGCCGCCGCGCGCCGTGGCATCGACCCGGCCAATCCCGCCGACGCAGAAACCCTGTCCGGTCAAAGATAATGGCGTCGTCGCGGACTTGCATCCTAGTTTGAACGATGAAAGCCTCTGCGACCCGGCACGGGTCCATCTGCCCGGCTAACTGCCTTAAACGATAACTTCGCAACTAACTATCATCATGAGCACGTCCAAAGTAACCGACCTTAGACTAAACAAGAAGAACCTGCGGAGCCGCATCGAAGGTGAACTCGACAGGACCGGCGGATTGCTGCGGCTCGCGCCCTGCTGGGTGCCCCGCTCGTTTTTGCAACCGGGCAAGCGGCTGAAACTGCATCCGGATGACTTATACGCCTTTGGCCTAAACCGCTGTGGGATTGACGAGCGCTGGTTTGCCTCGACTACTCCGGCGGCGAATGAAAATCGCACGCCCGATGAAGGTTTGAGTTATGTCGTAGCGGGGAAGGAAAAGTTCACCCTTCAAGACGCGGTCAATGAAGCCGGCGCTGAACTGATTGGGGAAAAGATTTGGAAGAAGTATAAGAAGTGGCCGGTCTATTCCAAGTTCTTTGACAACATGGGACCGATTCCGCATCACATGCACCAGAACGCGAAACAGGCGGCGCTGGTGAAGCAGGAGGGAAAGCCGGAGAGCTATTACTTTCCCCCGCAACATAACAACGTCGGCAATAACTTTCCTTATACCTTCATGGGACTCGAACCCGGCACGACTAAGGAACAAGTGCGGCGGACTTTGGAAAACTGGAACAAAGGAGACAACGGCATTCTGGACTTATCGCGCGCGTATCGCTTGAAGCCGGGCACGGGCTGGC
>JANXWU010000264.1 GCA_025350985.1 Spartobacteria bacterium
TGATGCTGCCGTCACTGTTGTCGATTTTTAGAATTCCAAAACCCTCATCGCTGACCAAGGCGGGCGAGAGGATCACAGCAGCCTGACGATCCGGGCGCAACGGAATCGGCTCTCCGGAGTTATCAAGCGTAAAGGGCTCGGGTGGCTTGAGACTGTTGGTGGCCTGAAAGACTATCCCGGGAGGTGTCGGAGAGAAAGTGGGATACAAAAGACCGGTGTGCGGCGCGGTATCCTGCGACTGGAAAACAAGGGACAAGGAGCTTGCCGCCGGCGCAATCACTCGTTGCCGTGGTCCTGCGACCGCACTTCCTCGCAGGGCACCATCAAGAGCGACTGAAGGCGCGGTGATGCCGACAGCCCCGCCACTACCACCGTAAGTATAGCCCGGTTCAAAATGAGAAGTGGCCGTCAACGGATTCATGAAAGTATCCGTCAAGCCCCATTTCAAATGACTGGTCGTGAACGAGCCCGTATAGATGCCGTCATAGGTGCGATCGGGTGTCGCTTGGGTAATGTCATAAAGATGCCCTTCAGAACTAACCCGGGTGATCGGAACCTGCCCACCCTGATAGTTAATCCACCCGGAGGAAACATCGATCTTGGAGCCGGGCCGCATGACGACAGAGCCGCCTGCCTGCAGGTTCACCCGGCCTCCGCCTGTGGTTAACTCTCCCACCGTGCGTTGAACCAAGTTTACATAACCTGAGGCATCAGCTAGCGGAGTGCCCACCCAAGTTACCCCGTTATAGATGCCGGTTTCCCGGATATCGAGTTCGACCGTGCCCCCACGAAAAGGGCCGGAGCGTTGCAAGGGCGAGTCCGCCAGCTCCGCTCCCCGCACTTGCACGGAAACAATGTTTTCCGACATTGGCGCCCACACATCGGGTGTGCCCGCTACATTGATCAGCGCTCCCGCATCCAGATAGATTTGACCTTTGGCGTAAGTAAAATTGAAACCGGGGTCCGCTGGAAGCCAAACGCCGGCGTTCAGGTTTACGCTGGCACTGGGGGCGAGAATCTCCGCATCCTTTGCGAGATGAATAGCCTCGCCTTGCAGGTTTATTTGCGACTTTAGTGCCAGCTCCTTGCCGACGACTCGATCAGGGCTCGATAACTCTGGCAGAATCTGTGTCACACTCCCCAAGCCCAAAGTAACCACTCCCGCAGCGGTGGGATTGAAGTAGAAATCGCCATTAGTTCCCTTTGCGCGAACCGTGTTGTAATTGGCTGACAAGTCGATGCGACCGTTCAAGGCCACGGAAGTCGTACTGTCGATAATCCCAAGTTGATTGACTACTTTGCCGGCCATGGCCACTTCAGCTCTGGGTGCGAAGATCAAACCTGAGTTGATCGCTGTTCCCCTCTCGAAGTTGAAATTAACGGCGTTCCCATTGAATCGATCCACGATCCCGACATAAGTATCCAGACCGCGTAAACTGGGATCGCCGCTAAAATGGGCGGTGAATCCGACTTGGAGACCGGCGGCGAGAATCGTCTGGCCATCTGGGGTCGAGATCGTGCCGGCATTCCTGACGTTCGGTCCGATGAGCGTGATCCGTCCGCCGATGTGATCCTGGCTTGTCGGCGCTGACAACACCGCCCCAGGCTGCACGACCACATCGCCAGTCGGCGCACTGGAAACGACGGGCAGCGGCTGCGTGGTCGGCAGTGAAATCGGGTTTGTGAAGAGAGGCGAGGTCACGCCATTAACAGTTGCCAGCACCGACGAAAACAGGAACTCGCTGTCAGGGTTATTCAACAGTCCCCGATTCACCAGACCGTCGTTGATAGGCAGGGACGACGCGACCAGCGCATGCACGTTCACTTGCGATGCACCCCCGAAGATGATGCCGTTCTGGTTAATGATATAGACCTGTCCCTGCGCTTGAATCGAACCTAGGATTTGCGAAGGACTACCAGACGGGTCTTTGATTTTGTTGAACGCAATCCATTCGCTCTTTCTCGCCCCACCCGCGCTTTGATCAAAGACGAGCTTCGTATCTTTGCCGACGTTAAAGGTCTCCCAAGTCAGCAGCGCTTGCGGCGCGTTCTGCTTGATTGTGACCTTAGTCTGGTTGCCGGTGGTAGATGGAATAGGTAGATTTGCTCCCAGCCAAAGCGTCGGATCTTCCCCGGCGACGGGATGCAACAGATCAACCGGGACCTTGGGTGCAACGCGGAGTCCTCCTCCGGTTAAGCCGTTGGGGACATTGGGCAACGTAAGCCCTGGATGCCCGGCGTCCGATCCCAGATTGTTCGGCCCGCTCAAAGCGATTTTGCGCGCGGCGGCTTGCATGGACTGCACCTCTTGAACGGCGCGGCTCGTGCGAGCCAGCGCGTCTTTCGCATTGGCCCTTGCTTGCACCGCCGCCGGTGAATTTGCGCCGCTGGCCGCGCCTCCCTGCGGGCCACTCATCGGTGCGCCGCCGCGAAGAATATCGCCAGCTCGCACAGGACCGCCTGCCAGATTGAGCACGACACAAAGCGCCAATGAAAGCACGGCACGGGCGATGGACGAAACTACTTTCATGGCCTTATTTTCTGGTCCACCAACTTGTCCTGATAGTCCTGGACCATGCCTTGAAGTTTGACGCGGGTTATACCTGTAAATGGCTCCCGCGCGGTGATCGCCTCACCAAGGCCAAACTTCTCGTAACGATGCAGAATTTCGTTCGCAAGTTTGAACATCGCGGCATTCTTGGTTTGCTGGTCTGCCACGCGCCGCTCGACGACAATGACTTGGTCCGACAGTTTGGCTCGTTCCGCTTCCTTGTTGCGCGCGACCTCGACGATCTGCTTGTGAGAAGCCTCCCATTTCTCCAAGGCCTCCTTGAACTTGGCGACCTGCGCCTCTTGTCCGGCAAGTTTTCCGGTCAACTCAGAGATCGTCTTGTCCGCCGCGTCCTTGTCGGCCGCGAGTTGTTTGGTTAAGGTTGCCACTTGGCCGGTGAGTTCCTTGTTTTTTAAGTCTGCCTCGGCCTTAGCTGACTCAAGGACGGCACGCGCATTCTCGGCATCGCGCAGTCTCATCATGGTGCTGCGCAAGCTCTCGCGAAGTTTCGCATCGCCGTTCTTGGACTGCTCGGCGGCACCCGAGGAACACAAGGCAAGCCTCAAGAGCAAAACTACTAAAACGAGAGAAGAAAAAGGCCGGGTCTTCATTAGAATCTGGCGTTGATGTCGAACTGCACAATGTCGTTTTTATAAGGAGGTCCGGCGATGGCGTTGGCGCTAAACCAGCGAAGCCCCAACCACACACGCGGAGCCAGCGCCAGCGCACCGAAGACCGTGTAACCCTTTAGATTGGTACCGCCGCCACCAAAGTCCGAATCAACAAACCCATCGACCACCGCGTCGGACTCGACATAGCGGTAACTAAGTCCCACGTTCCAGTCTCCCCTCTTCTCAAGGACGGCACTCCCCGCCTTCAATCCGAGGAACCAAGCGGTGTCGCCGCCCGCAAAGGCACCCGTTCCCGCGGCCACGGGACCACGATTGTTGACCGCGTTGACATCAATGGCATTGCGATCAAAAGCCAGGTTTTTGACAAACTCTCCCACCAGAGAAATCTGGACGGGCTCGAAATGGCTATAGTCCACGCGACCAGTGAGGGCTAACTCATGAAACGGGGTCGCCAGTCCAAAATACTGAAACTGATTAGTGGTCCCGAAGTTATTGAGCGCGTTCGGAACAATGTTACGCAAGGCGCGATAGGTGTTTCCTCTCTGGGCGAAAGAAGGCCGGCTGTCGTCGGTATTTCCAGCGTCCTGGGCCGTGAGGGGAGTGAAAGGACTGGATAACTTGCCTTCGACGTCCTGAAAATGGTAATAGGCCACTCCTATCTTCACGTTGATGTCCTTGTTGACCTTCCAACCAGTCCCGACCTGACCGGCGTAAAGATACTTATCTTCGCTTTTGAACTTGCCCGGTTGATTGGAGGCAAAGTTCAAGTCGGTGTTGAAGACAGGGAAGGCGCCCACGGTGAAGAAGGGTTTGACGCCTTCAAAGGCTTGGACTTGTCCTTGCAGGGCGAGGCCATCGAAACCAATCTCGTCCTCCCAGATAACCCGGCTGGTCGTGAAGAACGGATTATCAAACCGTCCGACGGTAACTGAGAGATTTCCCTTGGCTTTTCCTCCGGTCTGATACTTAAGAAAGGCGCGATCGAGCCACACCGAGTATTTGCTGAAGTTCCCACCCTGACCTTGGTTGGCCACGCCAAGAGTCTGATTCTGGGTGACGGGGCTGTTCGACTCACCCGTGCCAATGCGCAACCCCATACTAAAGTTCTCCCCCAGATCAACCTCGGTGCCGAAACGCGCGCGGAGCCGGAACCGGTTCCGATTTTGGTCAACATTGTATTGCGGCGAGAACTGAGTGCCTGCGACATCAAAAGGGGCGCCGGTATTAATGGCATTAAAGTTGGGAAACGCGCCGGTATTGTCGTTGCCGTCGGGATAGAAGAGCCCTTCATAACGAACCCGGACATCAGTCGAGAACCGAAAATGCGGCACCCAGTCGGGCAGGGTGCGCGGTGCGGCCCAATGCTCCTCGCGCGCTTGTGTCATGACATCCTGCTTGATCTGCTCACGCATCTGCGCCTTTACCAACTCGGGAATATAAGTGACATGCACCGAGTCTTCTGGTGCCGCCATCGGAACTGCTGGCGCGGAAGCCTGTGTCCTCGCGACTACGGCGTCTTCTTCTGCCTGTTTGATCAAATCGGCGGAGTCCTCCTTAGTCAGAACTCCACGCTGCACCAGACGATTGATCAGGTTTATAGTTACGTTCTGCGAAGGAGCCACCGGCGCAGCGACTGCGGGCGGATCAATCGGAGCCGAGGGATCAAAGAGAGTCGGCAAAGCAGCGAGCGGCGGGGACGAGCCCGCTTCCGGGAGAACTGATGCGTCAAGAGCTAGCACGGAACAGGAAAGGCCCGCAGACCATAGGATGGCGACTAATGCCGGTGCGGTCTGCAATGGGTATTTTCGAAAAGGCATGGAATGCAAAATCAAGGAACAAGCTCGGTTAGTTCGGTCGGCGCGCATTCAGGCGCAGAACGATGGGTGCTGGCATTCCTGGGGGCGGAGGTTCTTGCAATTGAAGTCCGGTCAAGACTTCGTTCTGTATGGCGTCGTCCATCGACTTATTGCCGGTGGAACTTACTAATTGGACGCGGGTGATCCGCCCGACGGCGTCGGGCCAGACCCGAACCTGCACCGCGAGACCGGCGCTCCTGGTCTTGTGGTGGTTGCGCAGAGCCTCCGCGATTTTCGTCTGCACCTGTCCGGCATACCAACCCCAGCGACTTCCGTTGTTGCCAGCATTGCGACTTCCTATAAGCCCATTGCCTCGGGAACCATTTAGTCCGAAGCCATCGGGCGGTCCGTTCCCTTTTACTCCAGTGCCTAAATCCGGCGAAGGAGCCGGCGGCTCGTCGGGCTTGGGTTCCTCAGCCGCGACAGGCGTCTGCTCGATCATTTTTTCTTCAGGCGGCGTTTGCGCTTGCGGCGGGGTGGGCGGCGGGGGCGGCGGTGGAGGAGGAGGCGCTAGACTTACCATGGTGAAAGCCTGCTCGCGCCGCGGTGTTGCACTAGCTCCGGAAAACACATGCACCGCACACACGATGAGGCCGATCATCACGGCCAAGCCGATGCAGAGGCCAATCCAGTGCCGCTGCACAAAGCTCCGCTCGTCGTCCCCGTCCTGATCATCATCGGCGACGGCAACCAACTTATCTGCCTTGTTTGAGTTGGTGAACCCCCTCGTCCTGGCGGGTTGAACCGCGAGGGAGAGTCCAGACGCCGGAGCCAGCTCGCGCTCTCTCTCCAATGTATCCATGGCTTCTATGTGATTACTCATCGATAAGGTGAAGTTTCGGTCGTTACTTCGCCGGTTTGGTCGCCAATCCAACTTGGGAAATGCTCAG
>JANXWU010000273.1 GCA_025350985.1 Spartobacteria bacterium
GCCGCCGACTCGTTCTTGGTTTGCACCGAGGCAATCCAAGTTCCCGCCAAACGCCGCGGATCGAGCATGCTCCCCGCTCCGTAAGTAAGACCCCGCTTAACTCTTATCTCCTGATTCAATCGCGAAGAGTAGCCACCACCCAGGACAGCGTTCGCCACTTCGCCCGCGAAGTAGTCCTTTGATCCGCGTTCGATGCCCGGAACTCCAGCCATCACCGCCGCCTGTCCCGATTCCCCAACGTCGATAGCCACCATTCGGCGCGGCAAGTCGGCTGATTGGTGCTTGGGTTCGGGCAAAGGTTCGGATGGGTTACTCCAATCGCCAAACATTTGACCCGCCAAGGCCATGCCTTGCTCCAGAGTAATATCGCCGCATAGCACCAGAATAGAGTTAGACGGGCGATAGTAAGTCTCATGCAAGTGAGTAATGGCATCGCGTTTGATTTTCGTGAGACTGGTCGGCGTTCCGGAGACCGGATGACCGTAAGGCAGGTCACCGAAAAGTACCTTGCCGGTTCCAACCCTTGCCACGGTGCCAGGTTCACTGAGCGCGATGCTTAAGTCATCCAGCATCTGCGCTCGCAGCCGCTCCAACTCTCCCTGCTTGAAGACGGGATGCCGGACTAAGTCCGCCATGATTTGCAAAGCTTTCGGAAACTGGGAAGACAAGCCGTTTAACTTCAAAAAAGAACTGTCCCATTTCGCGCCGGTTTCAATGCTGACTCCGAGTGCCTCCAAGCTCTCGGCGATCTGCGGTGCCGTGCGACTTTCAGTTCCTTTCGTTAAGAGTGACGCCGTCATTTCCGCCAGTCCACCCAGCCCCGGCTCATCAACCTCGCCACCGCTTTTCACCAGGAGTTTAGCCGAAATCATCGGCAGTCCGTGCCGCTCGACCACGAACACCGCCAGTCCATTTTCCAATACCTTTCCGACGGGTCGCGCGAAGGCGACGTTGCGAGGTTCACCGGGCGATGGCAGTTTATCCATCTCGGCCAAGCTAGAGGCGACGGATAAGAACAGGCATCCAAAGACTGGAGTAAGAAAAGACAAACGCTTCACGGTTTGACTCCTTTGCCGGAAGGTGAGCTGATTGCTTTCGGTTCGTAGTCGATTACCAGCCGCGTTGCATCTTTCATATATACACTGATCGCTTGCTTGATCTCCCGTGGGTTGACGGCGACCAGTCGGTTTAGATCGTTGTTAAGCCGGGCGGCATCTTTCCTTAACACGGCCGCCTCGCCGAGGGCCATTGCTTTGCCTTCGAAGGTTTCGCGTTCACGCAGTTTTCTCGTTAAGACTCGATTTCTGGCTTTGGCCAGTTCCGCGTCCCCGACCGGTTTGTCTCGAAGCATCTTGATTTCAGAGAGCAACGCGGCTTCCGCCTGGCTTGTTTTCTTTCCGCTGGCCAGCACCACTTTGAACGCCAGCAGGCCCAGGTCTTCGCGAAGTTCCGCGTCAAAGGAAACGCTTGAAGCAAGTTGTTGCTGATATACCAAAGCTTGATAGAGCCGGGAAGACTCGCCCCCGGCCAGAATTTCCTCCGCCAACTCCAGCGCGAAGCAATCGTCACTAACGGCGGAGGGACCAAGATAAGTCAGAGCCAACGCGGGCAGTGGAACCTTAGGATCTTTTTCCACGATCGTGCGGGGACGTTTTCTCTCCGGTTCCTTTAACTCCACCCGCGGAATAACCCCCGTGGGCTTTAGAAGCGGGCCGAAGTATTTGTCGCTCCATTCTGCGAACTGCTTCGGCTCGAAGTCGCCCACAACGACCAAGGTCGCGTTGTCCGGTCGATAGAAGGTTCGATGAAAGTCGATCACGTCTTTTAGCTTCGCCGCTTCCAGTTCCGCGATGTTGCCGATGGTCGGACGTTTGTATGGATGAACAGCAAAGGACTTTTTCTCGATTAGTTCACCCAGCTCTCCATAAGGCTCGGCAAGGACGCGCTGCCGAAATTCCTCCTCCACCACCGCGCGTTCCGACACGAAGTTCGCCTGGCTGACCGTCAACGCCGACATCCGCTCGGCCTCCGCCCACAGCAATGGCTCCAAGTAGTTGGAGGGGACGAGCTCGTGAAAGACCGTGACGTCGGCGGTGGTAAAGGCGTTGTTCATGCCTCCCACATCCTCGGTGAGCCGGTCGATCATCTCGGGTTTCATGTGTTGCGTGCCTTTAAACATCATGTGCTCGAAGAGATGAGCGAATCCGCTTCGACCTTTGGGGTCGTCCTTGGAGCCGACATGATACCAAACGGCAATCGCCACCATCGGACTGCTGTGGTCTTCAATGCTGTAAATCTGCAGACCATTGTTCAACGCTCGATGCTCAAAGTGAATAAGCGGCACCAGTGGCGCTGGCTTGTCGTCAGCACGGGCGGGTAAAGCTGCGGCGAGAATCAAAATGCCAAGCAATGAATATTTCATACTAAGAATAGACAGATGCAGCCGTGCATGAGCTAAGACCGGAACACGAGGTAAACCGCGCCCATGAGACACAAGCCGGCATATAGAAAGTCCAGTGATCGGTTGATTCATATACAAGATGGCGAAGGGGACAAAGACGCACAGGGTAATAACTTCCTGCATGATCTTTAACTGACCCAGGCTCATGACGGTGAAGCCCAGGCGGTTGGCCGGCACTTGGAGCAAGTATTCAAACAGGGCGATCAACCAACTAATGAGCGCGGCATAAATCCAAGGCTTCTGGTTGAGGTTCTTTAGATGGCCATACCAAGCGAAAGTCATGAAAATATTCGACGCCACGAGCAGCAACGGGCTGAGGATGAGCGGCTTCATTGGCGGGTAAAATGACGCGGAAGCGCCCGCTTGCAATGCCAATCACGGGGGGATGCAGGCACGGACTCTGCGTGAATGTCCATTGACCGCGCGGCCGCAGTCTTTAGATTCCGCCGAGTTGGTTTCTTCCCATGCCCAACGCCGCCCAGATTTCGGAACTCTTGCTTTTCTTTGGACGCTTTCACCCGCTGATCGTGCATCTGCCGATTGGCTTGCTGATGCTGTTGCTCGTCATCGAGGCGGTGGCGAAGGTTCCCCGCTTCCACACCATCGGCCACGCGAGCCGGCTGATCCTCGGGCTGGCGATGGTGTCGGCGGTGGTGAGCGCTTTGTTCGGCTGGATGCTTTCACAAGGCGGCGACTACGACCCGGATTTGTTGAAGTGGCATAAATGGACGGGCTTCGGGGTGGCGGGCGCGGCCTCGGTCACGTTCGTTTTTCACTGCCTGCGCTGGCGGAAAATTTACCACGCACTCCTGTTTGCCACCTTCATCACGCTCACGAGCGCGAGCCACTTCGGCGGCTCGCTGACGCACGGAAAGGACTATCTCACCGAGCACGCGCCGGGGCGGCTGCGGGCGTGGCTTGGCATTGCGCCGAAGAAAAAAGTGCGCGACAAAAAAGCGATCACCGACCCGGAACAGGCGGTGCTTTATTCCGACCTCGTCCAGCCGCTGCTCGATCAGAAATGCAGCGCCTGCCACAACTCGGAAAAGCTCAAGGGCGGGCTGCGGGTGGATGCCTTGGCGGCGATGCTCAAAGGCGGCAAAGCTGGCCCGGCGGTCATCGCGGGGCGACCGACCGACAGCCCGCTGGTCAAGCGCATCCTGCTGCCGCTGGATGATGACAAGCACATGCCGCCCAACGGCAAGCCGCAACTGACCGATGACGAGCTGGCGATTTTGCAGTGGTGGATCGAATCGGGAATGAGCCGCGACAAGAAAGTGGCGGATTTGAAACCACCGGTGCGTGTGCTTTCCGTACTCGATTCTTTGTTTGGCCAGGACGAGGTGGAAATGCCGGCGCCGCGAACGTTGGAGGAAATTTTGCCGCTGGCGCAACAACTGAGCGCGGAACTGGGAATCCCGATCACGCCTTTGGCCCAGACCGAGCCGTGGCTGCAATGCAACGCGAGTGTGTCGAAGGCTTTTGGCGACGCGGAGCTCGCGAGGTTGGAGCCGATCAAAACGAACATCCGCTGGCTCAATCTGGCCGGGACCGCAATCACCGACGCAGGTTTAAAACAAGTCGCCGGCATGCGGAGCGTCACGCAGTTGCATTTGGAAAAAACCGCGGTGACCGACAGCGGACTGAAGCAACTTTCCAAGCTGCGCGAACTCGAATACTTGAACCTTTACGGGACGCCCGTGACCGATGCCGCGCTGCAATCGCTCAAGCGACTCACCAACTTACAACACCTCTATTTGTGGGGAACCAAAGTCTCGCCGGATGCCGCGAAAGCGCTGGCGGAGGAGTTCGTGGACAAGCAGAAGATCGAGCGCTGGCAGCATCA
>JANXWU010000282.1 GCA_025350985.1 Spartobacteria bacterium
ATGCTCGCCGCCAGCGTCGGCAAAATGAATCCGCCGTAGCGAAAGTTCAACGTCCGCGCGTTGGCGGCGGCAGTCAGCAGGCGCGCCCCAGCCACCACCCCCAGCGCCAGCCAGCGCCAGCCAGCGTCCGGCCCGCGCGCGACCAATGCGATGGCAGCGGCGTATCCGTGCGTGATGCCCATTGCCAGATAGCCCGCCGGGCTGGAGACGCGGCACGTCACCGCGACGCGCTGTTGATGCCGGAAATAATCAAGCCAACTCAAATCGTCGGCTGAGAGCGTGACGACTTCTGAGCTTAACAAAATTCGGCCCCGTGACGCCAGGACGGCACCGAGGCGGTTGTCCTCAGCGAGAAAATCACCGAACCGCTCCCAGCCGCCGACTGCTTCGAGGTCGGATTTTTTCATAGCCATGCACGCGCCCAGAAAAAATCGGACGACACCCAGACGCCGCGCCACCGCGAGTCCCGGCCACATCGTCACCAGCATCGACGCTTTATCGAGGCGCTGCCGCAGCGTCGCCGCGTCCGCAAACCGGTAACCAGCGCTGCTCCCCACCGCACCGCTGGCGATCCACTCCGCGCAGAATTTTTCCACGAATCCCGCGTCAAAAATCGCCTCCGTGTCGCTGATGATCCAATGCTCGTGTCGCGCGTGCGGCGACATCTGGACGAGCTTGGCGATTTTCGGATTGGCGATCTCCAGCCGCTCGCAGCGCACGACTGAGATGTCGCGCGCGGGATGCCTTTCCCGAACGCCCGCGCAGATCTCAAAGTCCGCGATTTCATCCGCGCCGAAAATGACCTGATCGCCTGGCGCACTCGATAGAATCAGGCTTTCGAGCTTGTGCTGGAGCCCCGGCGTGCCTCGTTTGATCGGGCGAAAAAACGTCACCGGGGGCCGGCTCGGCAGCGGCTGAATGCGCGCCGATTCCCCCATCCAGCGTCGCAGCCACACGGTCGCGAGGACGTGATAAATCACGCTTGCGCCAGCGGCGGCGAACAGGGCGATGTCTAGGAAAGGCATGAAACGATTTGCCGCAGAGATACCAATCACGTTTCCTCGGTTCGATGAAAAACCTGATCGTCACCGCGGATGATTTCGGCGCGAGCGTGGAAGTGAACGCCGCGATCGAGCGGGATCATCGCGCGGGGTTGATCACGCAGGCGAGCTTGATGGTCAATGAACCCGGCGCGGAGGAAGCCGTGATAATCGCGCGGAGGAATCCGAAGCTTTGCGTCGGGTTGCATCTCGCGCTTTGCGACGGCAAAGCATCGCGCGCTTCAACCCTCACCGACGCGCGGGGAAATTTTGCGCCGTCGCCCGCGCGCGCCGGGCTGCGCTACTTTTTCAGCACACGAATCCGTGCCGCGCTCGAGGTCGAAATCGAGGCGCAGTTTGCGCGTTTCCTCGCGCTCGATTTTGCGCCGAGTTACTGGGATGGTCACCACCACCTGCACTTGCATCCGACGGTCGTTGATCTCACGCTGCCGATCGCGCATCGAGCAGGATTTCGGGCCGTGCGGTTGGTGTGCGAGCGTGGATCGTTTCGACCCGTCGCGTTTGTTTTTGAACGGTTGAGTCGTCGCTTGCTGCCGCGTTTGCGAGAGAACGGAATTCATTTCTCCGAGCGCATCTACGGACTGCGGCGTTCGGGGAGAATGGACACGCAATATTTTGAGCGCACCCTGAACCGACTGCCGGACGGCACTTCGGAAATCTACTGCCATCCCGGCGCGGAACGCTTGGAAATCGATGCCGCGCGCATCGCCCGACGGGCGCGGGAATTAGACATTCGGCTCACGGATTTTCGCGATCTGCCCGTCTGAAAAAAGTCATTCGTCTTACATCTTCTCCGGCACTTCGATACCGAGCAGCGCCAGCCCCTGCCGGAGCACGCGCGCGGTGACTTCGCACAGCGCGAGCCGCGATTCGCGCGCGGCGCCTTCGCTTTTCAAAACCGGACACGCCTCGAAAAATCCGTGGAAGGTCGAGGCCAGTTCGTAGAGATAATTCGCGAGGATGTTCGGTCGAAAATCTTCGAGCACCTGCGGCAAGACTTCGCCGAAATGGCAGACCTTTTTCGCGAGCGCGATCTCGGCGGGCGCGGCCAGGGTGAGGGCGGATTGTCGCTGGCGGATCGCCGCCAAATCGAGGTCGCCTTTGCGGAAAATCGAGAGGATGCGCACGTAGCTGTATTGCAGGTAGGGCGCGGTGTTGCCTTGCAGCGAGAGCATTTTGTCCCACGAGAAAACGTAATCACTTTGCCGGTTCGGCAGCAGATCGGCGTATTTTACCGCGCCGAGGCCGATGATGCGCGCAATCTCGCGGCGCTCGGTTTCGGGCAGCGTCGGATTTTTTTCCGCGACGATTTTCGCCGCGCGCTCCCCGGCTTCGTCGAGTAGGTCCGCGAGCTTGATCGTCTCGCCGCTGCGCGTTTTGAACGGCTTCCCATCCTCGCCGAGAATCGTGCCGAACCAGACGTGCGCGAGCCGAACTTTCGCGGCAAGCTCGGGATGCCAGCGGCGAAAGATCGCGAAAAGCTGCCGAAAGTGAAGCTGTTGGCGCCCGTCAGTGACGTAAATAATTTCGTCGGGCGACCAGGTTTTCAGGCGGTATTCGAGCGTGGCGAGGTCGGTCGTGGTGTAATTCGCCGCGCCGTCGGTTTTTTGCACGAGTGCGGGCATGGGACGCCAACCGTCCTGATCTTTGATTTGAAACGGGTCGTCCTCGGGCTTCGTCGAGCCGTCGCTGAAAACGCAGAGCGCGCCTTCGCTCTCAGTCGCGATGTTTTTTTCGCGAAGCTGCGCAACGGTTTCCTTCAGCCATGGATTGTAAAAACTTTCGCCGAGCGTGACGTTGAAGCGCACACCAAGCTGATCATAGATTTGCTGAAACTCATGCCGAGAGACATCAATCATTCGTTGCCAGATGCTTAGA
>JANXWU010000287.1 GCA_025350985.1 Spartobacteria bacterium
TTTCGTGCGCATCAACGACACCGAGTTGTCGTGGCTCGGCTGCACGCGGGAGGAGGTAATCGGAAAGAAGAAGTTCAGCGATTTCCTGACGCCGGAGAGTTTCGAGATTCATCGCGAGCTCTTCCGGCATTTCGTGGAAACCGGCACGGTGCATGACGTGGAATACGAGATGGTGCGCAAGGACGGCGGCCACTTTCCGGTGCTCCTGAACGCCACCGCGATCACCGATGCGGCGGGCAAGTTTGTGATGAGCCGCTCGACGGTGTTCGACGTGACCGAGCGCCGCCGGGCCGAACGGCAACTGGACCGGTTTTTCACGCTGTCGCTTAACCTGCTTTGCATCGCGGATTTCGATGGATTTTTCAAACGACTGAACCCGGCCTGGGAGACGACGCTTGGCTACACGACGGACGAGTTGATGGCGCAGCCGTATTTGGATTTCGTTCATCCCGACGACCGCGAGGCGACGTCCGCCCAATCGGACAAGGTCAGTGCTGGAGAACCAATTTTTTCCTTCGAGAACCGCTATCGCTGCAAGGACGGGTCGTTCCGGTGGCTGCTCTGGCAGGCGGCGCCTTCGCTCGGTGAAAGCCTGATCTACGCGGTCGCGCTGGACATCACAGACCGCAAACGCGGCGAGGAGCAGACGCGGGAACTGCAAAACTTTCTCAATTCGATTGTGGAAAACATCCCGCTGATGCTCTTCGTCAAGGACGCGAAAAACCTCCGCTTCGTGCGCGTGAACAAAGAGGAGGAGAAGCTGATCGGGCATTCCCGTCACGACCTGCTGGGCAAAACCGACTTCGATCTTTTTCCGCGCGACGAGGCGGAATTTTTCACCGCCAAAGATCGCGAAGTGCTCGACCGGGGGGAGCTGCTCGACATCCCGGAGGAACCGATCATGACCGCGGACGGCCCGCGGGTTTTTCACACCAAAAAAATCCCGATCCTCGATCTCCAGGGACGGCCGGAATATTTGTTGGGAATTTCCGAGGACATCACGGAACGCAAGCGCGCGGCGGAACGGCTGGAAGCGAGCGAGCGGCGGCTGCGGCTCACCATCGACACCGCCTACGACGCCTACATTGCGATGGATGCGGCGGGCCGGATCATCGCGTGGAACGAGCAGGCGGAAAAAACTTTTGGCTGGAACAGCGAGGAGGTGACCGGGCGAAAGATGTCGGAGACGATCATCCCGGAAAAGTATCGGGTCATGCACGAGAGCGGACTGGCGGAGTTTTTGCGGACGGGTGAGGGCGCGGTGCTTAACCAGCGGCTGGAGCTGAGCGCGTTGCACCGAAGTGGGCGGGAGTTTCCGCTGGAGATCACCATCTCGGCGATGCGCTGGGGCGACTCGTGGGTGTTCAGTTCGTTTTCACGAGACATCACCGAACGCAAAAAAGGCGAGCAGCGGCTCAACGCGCAATACGCCGTCACGCGCGTGCTCTCCGAGGCGCCGTCGCGCGAGGACGCCGCGCCGCTGATCGCCCGCGCGATTTGCGAAACGCTGGGCTGGGAGCTGGGGCTTTCCTGGCGCTGCGATGGGAAAAAACTGCGCTGCATCGACTTTTGGGAACGCGAGCCGGGCAAGTTTTCCGCGTTCACCGCGGCCATGAAAAAAGTGCGTTCGTCCGCCGACAATGTTTTGCCGGGGCGGGTGATGGCCGGCGCGGTCACAGAGTGGATTCCCGACACGAAGGACGACGCCGTGCTCTCGAAGTCCGCCGAATTTATCGCGAGCGGTCTGCGCGCCGTCTTCGCCTTTCCGGTCCGCTCGGGGGACGAAATCTTGGGCGTGGTGGAAATCCTCGACTGCGCAGTGCGTCCGCGCGACCCGGCGCTGGTGGAAATGTTCGACGCGCTCGGAAGCCAGATTGGGCAATTCGTCGAGCGCAAGATCGCCGAGAGCGAGCTGGAGAAAACCGCGGAAGAACTGCGCCGCTCCAACCGCGAACTGGAGATGTTCGCCTACGTCGCGTCGCACGATTTGCAAGAGCCGTTGCGAATGGTCGCCAGCTACACGCAACTGCTCGCCCGCCGCTACCAGGGCAAGCTCGACGCGAACGCCGACGAGTTCATTGCCTTCGCCGTGGATGGCGCGAAACGAATGCAGGCTTTTATCAACGACCTGCTGCAATACTCGCGCGTGGGCACGAAGGGAAAGGCGTTCTCGCCAGTGGATTTGAACGAGATCGCGCGGCGCGTGTTGGCGAACTTGAAAATCGCGATCGAGGAAAGCGACGCCGCAGTCACCTTCGAGCCACTGCCGACGCTCACCGGCGACGACTCGCAGCTCACGCAGCTTTTCCAAAACCTGGTCGGCAACGCGATCAAGTTTCGCAAACCGGAGGAGCCGCCACGCATCCACGTCGCGGTGGCGCGCGAGGGCGACGTCTGGATTTTTCGCGTGAGCGACAACGGCATCGGAATCGCGCCGGAGTATTTCGAGAAGATTTTCGTCATCTTCCAGCGGCTGCACACGCGGGACGAATATCCCGGCACCGGCATCGGTCTCTCGATTTGCAAGCGCATCGTCGAACGGCACGGCGGCACGATCGACGTGGAATCCGTTGCGGGAACGGGATCGGTGTTTACCTTCACGCTCCCCGTCAAAGAATCAGTCCATGAAGATCCCTCCGGCCAAACCGCTTGAAATCCTGCTCGTGGAGGACAATCGGGGCGAGGCGCGGCTGGTCGAGGAGGCGCTGGCGGAGATGGAGTTTCCGGGGAATTTGAGCGTCGTCACCGACGGGGTGGAAGCGATGCGGTTTCTGCGGCGGATTGGGATTTACGCCGCGGTGCCGAAGCCCGATCTGGTGCTGCTGGATTTGAACATGCCGCGCATGGACGGGCGCGCCGTGCTGCATGAAATGAAAAAGGACGAGGAGCTGCAAAAAATTCCGGTGGTCGTGTTGAGCACTTCGCAGGCGGACGACGATGTGTGGACTGCTTACCACCTCAACGCGAACTGCTATATCACCAAGCCGGTCGAGATGGATCAGTTCATCCACGTCATCCAGTCGATCCAAAATTTCTGGCATACGACCGCGCGCCTGCCACCTTCTTCCCCGCCGGAGACATGATGCCAAAAAATCAGCCCATCCGCGTGCTTCTGATCGAGGACAATCCGGGCGATGCGCGTCTGTTGCAGGAATTGCTGACCGAATCGCAAACGAGTTTCGTCTTCGTATGCGTCGAGCGCATGGCGATGGCGCTGGAAAAGCTGGAGGCGGGGGGAATCGATGTGGTGTTGAGCGATCTCTCGCTGCCGGACAGCCGGGGGGTGGAGACTTTTGAAAAGCTGCACACGCGCGCGCCGGACGTGCCGATCATCGTGTTGAGCGGGCTGGCGGACGAGGCGCTGGCGGTGGAGATCGTGGAAAAAGGCGCGCAGGATTATCTGGTCAAGGGCACGTTCGACACGGATTTGCTCGTGCGCGCAATGCGTTACGCGATCAAGCGCGCCGAGTCGGATCGGGCGCTGGGCGAAGAGCGGAATCTGCTGCGCAACGTCATCGACAACCAGCCGGACGCGATTTACGTCAAGGATTTGGCGGGGCGTTACCTGCTCGACAATGCGGCGCACATGCGTGGGCTGGAGGTCAATTCGATGGAGGAAATCATCGGCAAAACGGCGTTCGATTTTTTCGCCAAAACGGTCGCGCTGGAATTTCAAGCGGACGACGAACTGGTGCTGCGGACCGGCGCGGCGATCATCAATCGCGAGGAAATCGCCAACACCCACAACGGAACGAACCGGTGGCTTTCCACGACCAAAGTCCCGCTGCGCAATCGCGAGGGAAAAATTGTGGGGCTGGTCGGGATTGGACGCGACATCACCGAACGCAAGCATGCGCAGGAGTTGCTCGCGCAGACCAATCAGGAATTGCGCGCAAAAAATCAGGAGATGCAGGACGACCTGAGCATGGCACGCGAAATCCAGGAGGCGATCATCCCGCAGCAGTTCCCGGCCTTTCCGCGTCACGCTGCGCCGGGCGAGAGCGCGCTTTGTTTTGACAGCCGCTACCTGCCGACGGCAGCGGTCGGCGGCGATTTTTTCCACGTCCTGTCCATTTCAGACACGAAGGCGGGCGTCTTTATTTGCGACGTAATGGGCCACGGTGTGCGTGCCGCATTGGTCACCGCCATCCAGCGCGCGCTGGTCGAGGAGTTGATCGTGGTGGCCGCCGATCCGTCGGAATTTCTCACGCAGATCAATCGCGCGTTGCTCGCGATTCTGCGCCGAACTCAGACGCCGATGTTCGCGTCGGCTTTTTATCTCGTCGCCGATTTGGAGACGGGTGAAATGCGGTTTTCCAGTGCGGGTCATCCGAAGCCGTTGCACCTGCATCGCGACACGGGTGAGGTGCAGTTTCTTGGCGGCGAGCAGCGGCCGGGACCGGCGCTCGGCGTGTTTGAGGATTCGGTTTTTCCCGAGGAAACCGCACAGTTGCGGACGAAGGATCTGGTGATGCTGTTTACCGACGGGCTGTTTGAAGTGGAACGGCCGGACGGAAAACTTTACGAACAATCGCAGCTTCTGGACGCGGTGCGTCAGCGCGTTCATCTGCCTGCGCCGCAACTCTTCGACGAGTTGTTAAAGGAGATTCAGGAGTTCTCGGAGAGCACGTCATTTATCGACGACGTTTGCCTGGTGTCGATGGAAGTGGAGAGACTGGGACGGTGATTCGTGTGGCGGATTTCAGCGCAGTTCGATAACATCCCCCGCGTCATGTTTCCCCCCGCCAAGCCGCCCGTGGAAATCCTGCTCATCGAGGATAGCCAGGCGGATGTGCGGTTGATCGAGGATTTTTGGCTGACGGTGGTGAAGCTGCCGGACCGGACGGAAACATGATCGAACGGCCCTTGAATTTGCTGCTCGTCGAGGATGACCGCAATCTCGCCGAGCTGCTGTCGGCAAAACTGCTGAGCTCGGAGACGGCACTGTTCCAAGTGACGGCGTTGGAGAATCTCGGCGCGGCAATTCATCATCTGCGCGCGGCGAGCGCGGATGTCGTCCTGCTCGATTTGGATTTGCCGGACAGCAGTGGGTTTGAAACCTTCGCGCGCCTGCACGCGGAATCGCCGGAAGTGCCGGTGATTATTCTCAGCAACGCCGACCCCGATGCCGAGCAACTAGCCGTGCGGACGGTGCAGCAGGGGGCGCAGGATTACCTCGTCAAACGCGACGTGCATGCCGCCGGTTTCGAGTTGCTGCTGCGCGCCATCCAGTACGCCCTGGAACGAAAACGAACCCAGCGCGAGCTGCGCCACGCGTACGACGATTTGGAAAAGCGAGTGGCCGAGCGGACCGACGAGTTGGTGCGCACGAACGAAAAACTTCGCCACGAAATCGCGGAGCGGAAGCGGGCGGAAGAGGCGTTGCTGGAGAGCAACGCGCGCCTGGCGGAAGCCGTCGAGCAGGTGCGCAAGGCGCAGGAACACGTCGTGCAACGCGAACGGCTGCACGCGATTGGCCGCATGGCCAGCGGGATCGCGCACGATTTCAACAACGCCCTCACCCCGGTTCTCGGCTTCAGCGAACTGCTGCTCATGCGGCCCGAGATGCTCGCCAAAAAAGAAACGGCGCTCGATTATCTGCGGCGGATTCACGACGCGGCGAAGTTGAGCGCGGGCGTCGTGGCGCGGCTGCGGGATTTCTACCGCGCGCGGGAGGAGGCCGATGTGTTCACGGCGGTGTCGGTGAATGAGGTGGTGAACGAGGTGATCGCGCTCACGCAGCCGCGCTGGAAAGACCAGGCGCTGGCCGGGGGCATCACCATTCGCATGGCGACGGAGTTTGAAAACGTGCCGCGCGTTTCCGGCAACGAGCCGGAAATCCGCGAGATGTTTGCGAACATCATTTTCAACGCGGTCGATGCCATGCCCAAATCCGGCACCATCCACTGCCGCACCCTGCGGCGGAACGGCTCGGTGGTTGTCGAGTTTTCCGACACCGGCACGGGCATGACCGAGGAAACGCGCGCGCGCTGCCTCGAACCGTTTTATTCCACGAAGGCCGAGCACGGCAGTGGGCTTGGCTTGGGCATTGTATATGGTATCGTCCGCCGCCACGATGGAGACATTCAGATTGAAAGCGAACTTGGAAAAGGAACGACCGTGAGCATTTCATTGCCGATGCAAAAAGAAACCACCACTCAGTCCGCCGCCGCGCCCGCGCCGGATGTCCCGCACTCGCTGCGCCTGCTCGTCGTCGAGGACGATGCGCTGGTCCGCGAGGTTTTGGCGGCTTATCTACGCGAGGATAAACACGAGATCGAAGTGGCGGAGGACGGTCGCGAGGGATTGGAAAAATTTCGCGACGGATTGTTTCACGCGGTCTTCACCGACCGTGCGATGCCCGAGATGAACGGCGATCAACTCGCGATCGAAATCAAAAAACTCGATCCGAAGATGCCGGTCGTCCTGCTCACCGGCTATGGTGACTTGATGGCGGGTGCCGGCGACCGGCCGGAGGGCGTGGATGTCGTCGTCGGAAAACCGTTCACGCAGGAGTTGCTGCGCCAGGGATTGCAGGCCGCGCTCGACATGCACCGGCCCGGTGCCTAGGCAGTGGAAGCGTCCGACCATGACGCCTGAAAACGCCCCGTCCGAAAACTTTCGCGTCCTGCTGGTCGAGGACAATCCCGGTGACGCGCGGTTTTTGCAGGAGATCCTCGCCGATGAAAAGCACGCGCCCTTTGAGATCGTGCGGCGCGTCGAGCGTCTGGCGGAAGCATTCGCGTTTCTCGACGAGAGCAATCCCGATCTCGTCCTGCTCGACCTGACGCTGCCCGACAGCGCCGGCATTGACACTTTCGACAAAGTCCACACCCGCACGCCACACACGCCGATCATCGTGCTGAGCGGGCTCGATGATGAGGAACTCGCACTTCACACCGTCAAGCGCGGGGCGCAGGATTACCTCGTGAAGGGCCACTTCGACGGCCACCTGCTCGTCCGCGCGATGCGCTACGCCGTCGAGCGCGCGCACGCGGAGATGGCGCTGGCGAGTGAGCGGAATCTCCTGCGCAACCTCGTGGACAACCTGCCGGATTACATCTACGCGAAGGACGACGTCGGGCACTACGTCATCGACAACGTCGCGCACATGCGCCAGCTCCATGTGCAAAGTCCCGAGGAGGTCACGGGCAAAACCGTGTTCGATTTTTTCCCCGAGGAAATCGCGCGCAAATTTCACGCCGACGACCAGGCGATCATCGCCTCCGGCCAGCCGCTCATCAACCGCGAGGAACCGAGCGTCGGGCGCGACGGAGCGGAGCGCTGGCTCTCGACCACGAAGGTGCCGCTGCGCGACGAGCAGAATCAGGTCGTCGGCCTCGTGTGCATCGGGCGCGACATCACGGAGCGGAAGCTGTTCGAGGAGCAGTTGCAAAAAGCCAATGGCGACCTGTCGCGGAATCGGGATGAACTTTCCGCCGCGCTCGACCGATTGAAACAGGCCCACGGCGAACTGCACTCCGTGCAGTTGCAGTTGATCGAGGCGGAAAAAATGAAGTCGATCGGCCGTCTCGCCGCCGGCGTGGCGCACGAAGTCAAAAATCCGCTGGCAATCATCACGATGGGAATTCATTACCTCGAACAACAAAAGTACGAGGACAAGGAAGTGCCCGCGATCCTGCGCGACTTGGACGACGCGGTGAAGCGGGCGGATGCGGTGATCCGCGGCTTGCTCGATTTTTCCGCGCCGCAGAAACTCGAAGTGGGCGAGGAGGATTTGAACCAGATCATCGAACACTCGCTGCTCCTGGTTCGCGGAGAGTTGAGCGCCGGCGGTGTGACTTGCACCCGGCAGTTACAAAAAAATCTCCCGAAACTCCGGCTCGACCGGCTCAAGTTCGGCCAGGTTTTTGTCAACGTCTTCGCCAATGCCATCCACGCCATGTCGCCCGGCGGCGTGCTGACCGTGCGCACCTACACGAAGCAACTGACGGGCGTCGGCCACAACATTGGCGACAAGCGTTCGGAGTCATTTCGCGTCGGACAGACGCTGGTCGTCTGCGAAATCGACGACACGGGACACGGCGTGCCCGAGGACCGGCTCCACAAAGTGTTCGACCCATTTTTCACCACGAAGCCGACGGGCAAAGGCACCGGGCTCGGGCTGAGCGTGTCGAAAACGATCATCGATCTGCACGGCGGCACGATCGAGATTCGCAATCTCCCCGAGGGCACCGGCGCGCGCGTGACGATCATGCTGCGCACCACCTGACCCGCCGCATTGACCTCGCCGTTCTGTTTTCAATAGCCTTCGCGTCCCATGAAAATCCTGCGCGCGCTCATCTCCGTTTCCGACAAGACCGGCGTGGTTGAATTCGCCCGCGAACTCACGCAACTCGGCGTCGAAGTCATCTCCACCGGCGGCACCGCGACGCTGCTGAAAAAGGAAAACGTCCCGGTCAAGGAGATCTCGGAGTTCACCGGGTTCCCGGAAATTTTCGACGGTCGGGTGAAGACATTGCACCCGAAAGTCCACGGCGGATTGTTGTTCGTCCGCGACGATGCGGGTCATCAGGCGCAGGCGAAAAAGCAGGGCATCGAACCGATCGACCTGGTGGTGGTGAACCTGTATCCGTTCGAGCAGACGGTGGCGAAATCCGGCACCACGCTCGAAGAAGCCATCGAGCAAATCGACATCGGCGGACCCTCGATGCTGCGCAGCGCCGCGAAGAATTACCGCTCCGTCACGGTCGTGGTCGATCCCGCCGACTACGCCGACGTGCTGGAAAACATCCGCGCCAACGACGGCGCGACGACGCTGAAAATGCGCGAGCGTTTCGCGATCAAGGTCTTCGTCACGACTTCAAAATACGACGGCGCGATTGCGAATTATCTGAACAACGAGAAGGAAACGACGTGCGCGTTTTCCACCTGCCTGCCGCTCGCGGCGCAACTGCGCTACGGCGAAAATCCGCATCAGCACGCGGCGCTCTACGGCGGTTTCGACGACTATTTTCAAAAGCTCCACGGCAAGGAACTGTCCTACAACAACATCCTCGACATCAGCGCCGCCGCCGAGCTGATCGACGAATTCACCGAGCCGACCGTGGCGATTCTCAAACACACCAATCCGTGCGGAGTCGGCAGCGACCCCGACCTCGCGCTGGCTTGGGACAAGGCGTTTGCAACCGACAAGCAGGCGCCGTTTGGCGGCATCATCATCTGCAACCGGCCGCTCACCGAGGCGCTCGCGCGCGAAATCAGCGGGATATTTTCCGAGGTCATCATCGCGCCCGACTTCGAGGCGGAGGCGCGCGCGCTGTTGCAGAAAAAGAAAAACCTGAGACTCATCCGCAAGCTCGCCTCCGCGAAAAAAGACGACCATGCGCTCTTGAACATTCGCTCGGTCCTCGGCGGTCTGCTGGTGCAGGACCGGGACGTGAAAAACCCCGATGACCTCGACAAACTTGAGACGAAAGTGAAAACGCAGCGTCCGCCGACGCAGGAGGAAATGCGCGCGATGGCGTTCGGCTGGAAGGTGGTCAAGCATGTGAAATCGAACGCAATCGTGTTTGCCGCGAAAGACCGCACGCTCGGCATCGGCGCGGGGCAGATGTCGCGAGTCGATTCCGTGCGGCTGGCCATTTGGAAAGCGAAAGACGCGGGACTTGATCTGGCTGGCAGCGTGGTGGCCAGCGACGCTTTTTTCCCCTTCGCCGACGGGCTCATCCATTCCGCTGAAGCCGGCGCGACTGCGGCGATCACGCCCGGCGGTTCACAACGCGACGAAGAGGTCATCGCCGCCGCCGACGAGCGAAAGGTGGCGATGGTGTTCACGGGCGTGCGGCATTTCAAACATTGATCGGTTGGGATTTTCATGCGCCTCGGCGTCAACATCGACCATCTCGCGACGCTCCGGCAGGCGCGTTACGCGGGCATGCTGGACTCGCCGAATTGCGAGCCGGATGTGATCGTGGCCGCGGGTGTTTGCGAACGCGCGGGCGCGGAAGGGATCACCGTGCATCTGCGCGCCGACCGGCGGCACATCCAGGATCGGGACGTGCATCGGCTGCGCGAAACCGTGATGACGAAACTCAATCTCGAGTTGGGCAACACGCCGGAAATCGTGCAGCTCGCCCTGAAAATCCTGCCGGACGACGCGTGTCTCGTTCCGGAAAACCGGCGTGAAGTCACGACGGAGGGCGGGCTGGACGCGAGCGGACAAATGAAGATGCTGGCGCCGACCGTCCAGCGATTGCAGTCTGCGGGCGTGCGCGTGAGCCTTTTCATCGAGCCCGCGCCGGGGCAAATCGAAGCCGCGAAAAAGCTCGGCGTGGAAATGGTGGAACTGCATACCGGCACCTTCGCCAATGCGCGCGGCGACGAGCGCGAGCAGGAATTGGCGCGGCTGCGGGGCGCGGCCAACTTCGCGCACGACCTGGGCCTGATCGTCAACGCCGGCCACGGGATCAACCTCACGAATCTTGCCGGCATTCTCACCGTGCCCCATCTTGCCGAGCTAAACATCGGCCACTCCATCGTGTCGCGCGCCGTTTTCATCGGATTGGAAAACGCAGTGCGCGAGATGGTGGCGGCGATGGGCCGTGACCGCGAAGGAAAATGAACGCGCCAGCTTTTCTCCCATGATTCTCGGCATTGGCGTGGACGTGGTGGAAAATGCGCGCATCGAATCGTCGCTCGCGCGTTTTGGAGAGCGCTTCACGCAGCGCGTTTTCACTCCCGAAGAGATCGCGTACTGCGCTTCCATGAAATTTCCCGCACGCCACTACGCCGCCCGTTTCGCGGCGAAGGAGGCTGTTTCAAAAGCGTTTGGCACTGGCATCGGCACGCGGATGGGATGGCATGACCTCGAAGTGCTGCGGGAAGAGTCTGGAAAACCCGTGTGCAAACTGCACGGTGGAGCCGCGGTGCTGGCGGGCGAGCGCGGCGTCGCGGAGGTGTTCATCAGCCTGTCGCACAGCGATCACTACGCCGTCGCCAACGCCATCCTCGTCGCGCGCGAGGGCGCGTGAGCGGCGGCTTTGCGCTTGTCATTTTCCCACTGCAACGAGACGCTCGCGCGCATGAAACGCTTCTTCCCATCCCTCGTGTGCGCGCTCGTGGCCGTGTGTCTTGCCGGCTGCCTGCAAATCGAAAAGACGGTGAAACTTAAAGCCGACGGCAGCGGCACCGTCGAGGAAACCATGGTGATGAGCAAGGCGATGGTTGAGCAGATGAAACAAATGGGCAAACAGTTCGCGGCCGGGTTTGGCGCGGAGGCAAAGCCGAAGGCCGAGGAGAAGGAATTCAGCCTGCTCGACGAAAACAAATTAAAGCAGGAAGCGGCGCAGATGGGCGAGGGGGTGACGTTTGTCTCGGCGAAAAAAATCAGCACCGAGAGCGGCGAAGGTTACACCGCGACCTATGCGTTCACCGACATCAACAAACTTAAACTCGACCAAAACCCCGCGAGTGCCGCGCCGAAAATGGGACCGGCCTCCGGCCAGCCGGAAAAGAAGGAAATCATCGGATTTCAATTCGCGAAGGGGAATCCGGCCACGCTTACCATCAAGATGCCCGCGCCGGACTTTAAGAAAAAAGACGCCGCAGCCAAAAAGGAAAAACCGGACGCGGCGGCGACACAAATGGCGATGCAATTTTTCAAGGACATGAAGATTTCCATCGGCGTCGAAGTGGCGGGAAAAATCGTCGAGACGAACGCAGGCAACCGCGAGGGTTCGCGCGTGACGCTGATGGAAATGGACTTCAACAAACTGCTGGCCGATCCGAAGAAATTTGCGGAATTCACGGAGAACGAACCGGAGTCGCTCGAAGAGGCGAAAAAGATTTTGAAGACCGTGCCGGGCGTGAAAATGGAAACCAGCCCACTCGTGACGATCAAGTTTCAGTGACAGGCTGCTTCGACGTGGGAATTTCGCGGAAATCGGTTGCCAGCGCGTCGGTTCGATTTTAATTTCCGCCCTCGCTTTTCCAGCCTTGGGCGGAGTGGGCGAGGGAGATTCGCGCGGTTAGCTCAGCGGTAGAGCACTGCCTTCACACGGCAGGAGTCGCAGGTTCGATCCCTGCACCGCGCACCATTTTTCCACACGAACATTCGGCGGGATTTCAGTCCTGCCCTGGCGGCGGTGGGCGTGGGCTCAGTTGAGTTGATGAATGGTTCCGTGCAGGACGCGGTCGCCGATTTTCAATTCGTAGCATTGCGTCGGCGCGAGATCGGGAATTTCAAAGGTCAGAGTCAGTTTGTCGGCGCTGCGTTTCACCGCGCGGATCTTTAGCGCGTGTTCGTCGTAGTGCTTCGAGCCGTAGTTTGCGCTGCGCTTGAGGGACCACACTTTCATGGCGGACTCCGCCGTCGCGCAGCGTGAGCACGGCGGTGTGCGGCTTGCTATCATCCACCGCCCCGTCATCCCGCCGACTAGCCGACCAGCCGATGTCATAAATCAACCCCCCGCCGCGGATGAAAAGCGCTCCGCCGCATCGAGCGGCACTGCATCGCGCGGCGCAGTGGCAAAGGACAGACGGGCGAGGACGAGAAGCGATGCAGTGAGCAGCTTCATCGTGCTTGAGGTCGTGAGCGCGCAGGCGAATTCGTGCGAGGCAGTTTCGGGCGCGTGTCGATGCCGTCGTGAATAATTTCCAGCACCCGTTTTCGTTCCCCGCCCTTGAGCACGAGGCGCGGCGCGCGGACCCATTCGGAACCCAATCCGCATTCCTGCACGGCGAGTTTGATGTATTGGACAAAGCGGGGGCTGGTATCGAGTTTCATCAGCGGCTGGAACCAGCGATAAAACGTCCGCGCCTCGTCCCATTTTCCTGCACGCAACAGATTCCAGAGATGTTGATTTTCGAGCGGAAATGCGATGCCCGAACCGGCGACCCAGCCGTCGATGCCCATCACGCTCGACTCCATTACGAGATCGTCCACGCCGGTAAAAATGGCGTAGCGCCCGCCGACCGCGCGGTGCAGTTCCGTGATCCGGCGCGGATCGCCCGAGCTTTCCTTGAGCGCGACGAAGTTTTTTTGGCCTCCCAGTTTCGCAAACATCTCCGGCGTGATGTCGTTCGCGTAGCTGATCGGGTTGTTGTAAATCATGATCGGCAGTCCGGTCGCCTTCGCCACGGTGCGGAAATGTGCGAGCGTCTCCTGCGGATCGGGCGTCTTGTAACTCATCGCCGGCATCAGCATGAAGC
>JANXWU010000299.1 GCA_025350985.1 Spartobacteria bacterium
CTGCTCGCCCACAACCAACTCCCTGAACTCGCGCGCACGGACAAGGACATCCTCGCCGGTGTCATCGCCGACCTCGCTGCCGCAGGCATGGCCGCCAGCGCCGGATTCAGTGACGACTTCGTTGCAAAAATCCTCGCCGAAGTCGCACCGGCTCCACAATACCCGATCGTCGCCCGCCTCAACGAAGCCCACAACCTTCTCTGCATCGTCACCGACAACGAAACCGACTGGCAGTTTTTGAAAAATATCGCCGGCGTCCGAGTCGAGCAGTCCTACAAAAACGCGACAGTCGGCGCGTCGCACGTCATTCCATTTTCCCGCCTCATCGAAACGCTCCGTGAAAATCATCATTCCTTCGCACCGCCGCGCCGCGACGATCACGACGCACCGGCTGCTTAAAAACTTCGCCGTCTGCGTGCCTGAGTCCCAGGCCGACGAATACCGCGCCGTCGATGGCCTCGGCAGCGCCGAGGTTGTCACGCATCCCGACTCGATCATCGGCCTCACGCCTAAGCTCAACTGGATGCTCGCAAACCTCATGGATGATGAGGGCATCGTTTTCCTCGATGACGACTTGGCTTACCTCTGCCGTTGCTTCACGACACCCGAAGAGGCAGCGACTCGAAAAATTACCGATCCGGAAACCATCGAGGCGATCATTCGCCAGACGTACGATCTCGCCGCCAGCGCCGGTGCGTTCTACTTCGGCTGGGAAACGAGCGAGGCGACCATCCGCTATTACAGCGGCCTCGAACCGTTCAAACTCACCGGCTACATCAACGGATGCGCGAAGGGCTTTCGGCGTGGCCACGGCCTTCGCTATGACGAAAGAATCGTCGCGAAAGACGACTACGACATCGCGTGCGCGAACGCGCTCCGCCACCGCATCTGTTTCCGCGACACCCGCTACGCCTTTTGTCAGAAAGCCACCTTCACCGGCGCGGGCGGCCTCTCCCATTATCGCAACAGTGAAACCGAAAACCGCGACGTCGAGATTCTCCGGCAAAAATACGGCGACGTGATCCAGGTGGGCAAACAAGTCGGCGCGACTACGCCGGTGCCGTGAAGGTCACTCTCAAACTCCCGTTCTGATGAAAAACATTTCGTTCCAACTGACAAGGAAACAGATTGAGGCTCGAACGAAAACAGTGACGCGGCGACTCGGATGGAAAACTGCGAAGCGCGGCGATCTGCTTCAAGGCTGTGAAAAGTGCATGGGTTTGAAGCCCGGCGAAAAAATCAAAAAGCTCGCCGTGATTCGGCTCGTGGATGTTCGCCGAGAGCCGCTCTCAGCCATCATAAAACCCGACTGCGTGAGGGAAGGTTTTCCAGAAATGGAGCCAGCCGACTTCGTCACAATGTTTTGCGAACACATGGGCTGCCGCCCCGAAACGGAAATCACGCGCCTCGAATTTGAATACCTCGAATGATCGCGGCGCTCATCATCATCGCGGTTCAAATTTTTCACAGCGGCACACCGCCAGCTTTCCGAATCTGCCTGCCAAATTCACAAAAAGTTTCGTCACGACATTTTGCACGCGACGACGAGAAACCCGCTGGAGGAAAGTATTTCCATGCTTCCAACGGCCAACAAAAAATCCCGAGAGCGCCAGCCGTTGGAAGTAAAAAACCAACAACTGGGCACGCGTTCGTAGCGCGGCTCTCGGGACACCAAAAAGTAACATGCAAACTAAAAACGTCACCGAGATTCGCAGTCTCGGATTCACCAAGGTCAACCAACTGGTGCGCGCCGCGCGCCACATCGAGGAACTCCGCCCGGCCTTTGCCGAGTGGGAAGAGGGCGAGGTATTCGTCTGCAAAAAGAACGGCTGCTACCGCTACCGATGCGGCGAGCGGTCGAAAACCGAAACGCCGTGGAGTAAAATCGCGCAGTCATTGTTTCCGAGCGCCGCCGCCTTCGCCTTCGCCGCGATGGTGCTCGCGCCGGAGCGGAAGGTGGAAGCTGTCACCGCCGCGCCAGCAACGGAGGTCAATGGGAAATCCCATCGACCCACAGGCCGCGTCAACATCATCGCGCTTGCCACCGCCGCCTGATGAAAACCCTCACTGTCACGCGGCTCTTCCGCCCTCTGCGGTGGAGCACGCAATTCGTTCCGTTCATCCGGTGCAGCGGCAAATGGCTTGCCGCCGCGGGCTTCACGCCCGGCTCGAAAGTAACCGTGCGCGTCGAGAACGGCGCGCTGATCATCGAGCCCGTTATGGGATTTCCCATAACGGCAAACTCAACGCGGGAGGCAGCACGATGATCTCGCTCGAACTCCCTCTCATCGGTCCCGCCGTCTCTGTCTTGGAGACGGCGCGGGCACTCACGCGCCAGCGCGACCGGCTTGCCATTTTGCTCCACGGCAATCCTGGCATCGGTAAAACGCACCTGCTCGATCTGCTCGCCCGCGAGATCACCGGCTCGCCGCACGCCGTCGAGCAAGTCAACGGTCAGTCCGTCTCCATCGAGCTGGTCCGCCACTGGCGCGCGAGCGCGTGCTACGGCAACCTGTTCAGCGCGCACACGGTCAAACGCATCGACGAAATCGACAAGGCGAGCGGCAGCGCTCAAGCAGAGATGCTCACGCTGCTCGATTATCTGCCGCCGCGTTCTCACATCCTCGCGACCACGAACGATTACGCCGCGCTCCGGGCTTCCAGCAAGGGACGCC
>JANXWU010000339.1 GCA_025350985.1 Spartobacteria bacterium
AGATCCCAGCAACGCAGTCCTCCCTATGCAAAGCAGCCTTTCCAAGTCGATGTCATGGCTAACGCTTCCCGTGCCCTCGGGGCCTGTGGCTAACGCAATCTGGCCCCAGTGAATGTGTCCACCAAATCGGATGAAGATCACGCGCGCGCGAGCGTCGGAGCCGTTCAATCGCCGTGCCGCGCGCCGTCGAGCGTAGGCGTTAGGCAACTGTCCGCTTTTGGCGAAAGCGAGCATTTGAACCGAACCAAATTAAAGGCCGGAACCCGCTCCCGCATCCCTTCTCACAAGCCCAATGAATGTCCATTTCTGACCGGAAATCTTGGGGCTAAATTGGGGTCAATCGAGGGTTCTGGTGGGTACCCCGGTTTTCACTCTCAGAGTGAAGGGTAAACTCGGGGCAATCACCTAGCGGGTTCGATTCCCGCCGCCTCTATAAAAGTCGGACCTCGAATCCGCCGGCCAGAGAAAATCCCCGCACGGTCACCCTAGTCGCCAGCGCCTGAGCGACATGTCGCTCGAAAAGTAGGCCCATTCGCGTTGCAACGCACTGAGAACTCGGGGCATTCTCCGGATCTCGGAGAATTCCCCGCTTAGCGAAAGACTGGTTGGCGGAGCGGACGGGACTCGAACCCGCGACCCCCGGCGTGACAGAGCACAGTGAGAAGCGGTAAGTGGTTATTTTAACAGGGAGTCGGCAGGGCCAGCCACCACTTACCGCGACTCATTTCTACCCTGCTCGATTTTACCCGCGACACATTTCTGGCACAGTCGCTTCCTGACCTCGGGCCAGGAAATCGTTCGGGCGCGCGAGCGGGCGCGGCGCCTCACTTCGAGCATGTCCCAGTAATCCTCCAAAAACCCGCGAAGCGCCGTCCGTGCGAGCGATTCGGGCGACTTGCCCGCTCGCCGCGCAATTTTCCGTAGCGCATGCAGCGTTTCCGCGTCGAGACGAAGACCACTTGTCATGGTGACGATTGTATCGCGTCGCTGCTCCCGTCCCGTACGGCGTCTACTTCGGTCCAGTCCTTTTCTTCACGTGATGCCGAGTATCCATCCTTCGCGCGCGGCAAGCGCCCGCTCGTGCACCGTGAGCGGCGGGTCGAAGTACCGTCCGAGCACACCGCGCGCCGCCGATTCCGCGAGCCAGCGCGCGACGGAATAGGCATCGTGCTCGTCGGCGTTGCGTTTTTCAGCCGGATAGCGGTGACGGAAGATCGACGGGTAGACCTCGGCAATGACTGCCTTACCTACGTCCGGCGTCCAGCCGTCGAACGGCCAGATGTGCACGTGCTCGCCTGCGGCCTCGCGGATGCGCTTCAACCAGGGAATCCCAGCGTGCGTGGATTTGCCGACGATCCCTCGCCCGTCGAGCTGAAATACGCTCTTCGCCGAGGAAGTCCACAACTCGCACAATCTAAATTCGTCGTGCCCGCCAATCCGTGCACCAGGCTTCGGCCCGCCTTTCCGCGCGAGCGCGCCGTCGCGCACGAAGTCCACGTACACATGGTCCCTGTCGGTAGGCCAATGGACCACGAAGTCCACCAGGAACTCTGACCACGTTTTCAGGCCGTAGCGGTCAAAATAGCTCACCGGAAACGAGAACCCGTGGTCGATGCCGGCGACGTAGCGCACGCCATCGCGAGCAAGGCCGACCAGGTGCTCGGCAATCTCCTTTCGCGTCCAGTTCCATAACTGCTTGTTGTTCGATGCGACGGGCGCAAGCTGCTTTTCCGGCTTTTCGCCGGGCTTTGCCGCGTACACTTGCAGCGCCTTCACTCTCGATGTTGGCGTCTGGGCGCCCGAGTAGTCGATACCGATGAATAGATCGAATCGCCCGCTCATCAGCCGCCCTTGCCGAGCACCTTTTGGAGCGCTCGCGCCTGCGCTTTCAGTTTCTTCGGATTGGCCTTTGCAAGCCGGTCGAGATTTGCAAGCTTCCACCGAATGCCGGGGAGCTGCGCGAGGTGGCCGATCTGCAGCAGCGTCCAGTCGGGCTCGTTGCGCGCGATGGAGATAAGGAACGCCCGTTCTGCGGCATCGAGGCCTGCCTGCAGCTCGGCGATCATCCGTTCGCGCGCCGCGAGCAGCGCTTCCAGTGCGACTGGCTCCGTGGTCATGCCGCGAAAGGTGTTGTCGTAGTCGCCGGAAATGTCCCGAAGTGCCGGCGAAAGCACCTCGTGGATCGGTCGGTTGTGGGACGCCAGATAAACGACGAAACCGCGCCGGATCTCCGGCGTGATTCCTTCGTGCTGAAAAAGCTGCATCACGTCGAACAGGTCACGCGGATGCTGCCGGTCCAGCGCCGCGACGAGCTTGCCGCCATAGAGATCCGCTAGCGACACAAGGGGCAGTTCCATGTCGGCGAGCAAGGTCTCCTTCGCCTTGGGCGTAAGCGAGGCTGCGCGAACCGGATGCAGAGTGCCGCGCAGCACGAAATTGACTTCGACTTTGACCTCCAACTTGTCCCTGCGGATGAAGATTTTTGTTTCCCCGGCATCGGCGACGGCGGCGACATGCGTCTGGAATCCGCGCTTCTTCAGCCGTTCGTCTGCGCTGCGGATCGCCTGATTGATCGCGACCAGCGCCTCGTCCCGGTCGAGGGCGTGATCGACGAACACGAGGTCCAGGTCCACGGAAAGGCGCGGCATGTCGCGCACGAAGAGATTGATGGCGGTGCCGCCCTTCATTGCGAAGATGTCATTGTCGAACACCTCAGGCGCGGCGGCCAGCAGCAAGCGCACG
>JANXWU010000399.1 GCA_025350985.1 Spartobacteria bacterium
GGACGACCATCCGGGGGCTGGCGTCGATCTCAAGGCGGCGCTGCTTTTTCGCGACTCCAGCTCGATTGCCGGTGACGCGCTCGCGAAGGAAATTATTGAGCGCGTCCTGCTGCCCGCCATCGGGGCACCTTTCCAAGATCATCCCGAACTCGGTTCGAAATTTGAAATCCTGTTCCGCGCGGCGCATCCGAAAGAGGCGGCGCGCGCGCGCTGGTCGCGCATCGTGAAGCTCGTCTTCCTGCCGATCATTCGGCAGTGGTTGCGCGATCTTTCCAACGACACCTACGGCTGCCCCGAAACGGGTGGCCTCGGCTGGGCGCCGGGACGCATCGAAGGGGCGGAAGGCCGGCTGGTCGATGAAGGCGCGCTGGCCGAATTCAACGAACTTTGCCATGCCGCTGGCTTCCCGGAAAAACTGATGGATGACAACAATCCCATCACTTATCTCGAGGCGGATTTGCGCGGCTGCATTGACCGTATTTTCACGCCGGTCATCCAGTCGCTGGCAAAATACGTCACCGGATTCGAGATCGACCTCGTCACTCTCAGCGGAAAACCGTCCGAGCTTCCCCAAGTCAAATCGCTGCTGGAAAATCTCCTTCCGATCCTGCCGCAGCGCATCATCCAGGCGCGCGATTTCCCCGCCGGCGAATGGTATCCCATGAGTGCCGACAACAAAATCAGCGATGCGAAAAGCGTGACCGCCGTGGGTGCGGCGCTCTACCAGGCGATCAGCAATGGAAAGATTCCAGGCTGGACAATCGAGCGCAGCGGTTCGGGGCAAATTCTCGAAGGCGGCAACTTTTGGGGCGCGATGCCGCTGCGGCATCAGCCGACCAAATTTAGCCCGCTGTATCTCTCGCCGGGGCAGGAGAGGGCGACGCACAAGATTATGCTCGGCACTTTGATTGGGCGAAAAATTCTCCCGTCGGCAGCGAAGCCCGAGCAGGTCTATCGCTTCCGACTGCGCGACCCGAAAAAGCGCGAGTTGCAAAAAGGCAATCCGATCTTTGCGGTCACGCTGCAACGCGTTCCGGCGCTCGATCCTGACGAAATCGAAGGCTTGGAAATTTCCGAAGTGCAGGGCGAAATCGCGGGGCAGCCGGTTTCCGTGCAGGACGTCGAGTTGCAGCTCTGCACGCTGGAGGGCGATTACTTTTGGATGGACAACGGACGTTTTGAAGTTTCCTGGCCGACGCCGCAGGCATGAACAATCCCGCCCTCACGACCGCAGCACCACCGACGCTGGAAGCGATCTGGGGCAAGCTCCAAGAGGTGGAATCACTTGTCGCCAACGTCCGCAACGAAGTGGCTCATCTCTCTCGTGAAGGCGGCTCTCCGCCGGTGGCGGAAAATGTTTCCGCACCGGAATTGTCTCCGGGAGAAACGGAATCGCCGACGGTCGATGAAACCCGGTCAGCGTCCGCCGTCTTGGAATCCGAGCGGGAAAAAATGCAAAGTGAACTCGACGAAAAACGCGCAGAACTCAACGCGGTGAAAAGTGAAGCAGAGGACGCGCGCGCGCTTTTGACTGAGCTGGAAACGGAGACGACCGCCGCGCAAAAAAGTTTCGTCGAAATCGCAAGGCAACAGCGGGAAGCGGAGCAAGTCATCGCCCAATCCGCCCAGGCGCGCGACCAACTCGCCGCGGTGGAGGAGGGCAGGGCCGAAGCCGGGCGCAAACTCGAAGAACTGCGCGCGAAGGAGGCTGAATATGCCGGTTACCGCGACGGCCACGCGGCGGCGCAGCAGTTGCTCGCGCGCATCTGGCCCGCCTGGCTGGTGACGCCGGAGTTTTCCCGCTGGCGCGTGCAGATCGAGGACGCGATCCACGCCGTCAACGCGCCGCCTGCTGCGACGCTTTTGTTTTCCGCCTTGCACGGATACAACGCCGCGTTGCGCGAGGCGGGCGATTCGCGCGTGCTGCTCGACAGCCTGCGCGAGTTGAGCCGCCGTCTTTTCGCCTGGCTGAAAGAGCTCGGCCAGAGCGAGGAAGAAGCCGCCGCCGTCGCGCAAGCATGGGCCGCGCAAATCAACCGCGAATGCGCCGGCAAGGCCGAAGTGGAAGTGCCCCTCCCCGGCAATCCCGCCGAAGCCGGCTGGATGCTTTTCGCGCCGCGCACCGGCAGCGCCGACATCGTCTCGGTGCAGACCTGGTGTGTGCGCGACGCGCAAAAACGTCCGATCAACAAAGCGCAAGTCACCCTCTGATTCTTATGTCTCCGTTCTCCATCGAACCGAAAAAAGGCGTGCGGCTGCAACTCGCCAACTACTCGAAAATCCGTTCGTTCCAAGGCGGAGGTGAATTCTGGGAAACCCAGTTTCAACAAATCATCCGGCAATGCCTTGGCGATTTTCTCCCGCGCGCCGAGGAGGATCGCGCGGGCAGCGTGCTCTTCCAGCATTTTGTGAACAGCGAGGAAGTCTGCTCCGAGAGTGATCCCATCGCAGGCTCCGCCGCAGTGCCCGCGGGCGAGTTGCAGCGACTCGAACGCTGCATCCAGACGCTCAAAGCCAAGGAGACCGATCCGCTCATCGACGGCAACGCGCGCAAGCTGATCCAAGCATTTCGCCTTCCCGATCCGAACAAGGATTCCGAACTCTATCGCCTTTACGGACCCCGCACGAATCGCAAACTTCTCGTCCTGTGGGGCGTGGAAAAAGAGCGCCAGTCCTCGCTCGATCCATTAGCCGCCATCTCGCGCGTGCGTGAACGCGCGGCGGGCGGCTTTTGGAAAAAATGTCTCGTTCCTCTCGCGGCGTTGCTGGTTTTGCTGCTGGCGTTTCTGATCTGGCTGGCGCTCGAAAAGCACGATCGTGTCCCGCCCACCGCGAGGAATGGAACCGCCGTTTCAGCGACCGGCTCGCCGTCCTCCGCTATCGCCAAAAACATTCCGTCCGCGGATGCGAATGCACCCGATGCTCGACGGGATGGAGCCCCTTCTAATTCCACTCCCACGTCATCCTCGGAGAAGGCCACGCCTCCGAAAATGGCGGATGCGCGCACGGGCACGACGACGGCTCCGGGCACAAATGCGGCGGAGGCTTTGTCGAATGATTCGTCAAACCCGAACAAAAACGGAGCGCCCACAGAAACGCAGTCCGAAGCCGGCAAAAATTCGCGACCGCCGGCATCTGGAAATGCACCCGCAAAATCACCCGCATCTCCGGCTTCGAATCCGAAGGCGACCCCGCCTTTTCCGACCGCGGACTCCGCCTCGAAATCACCTGCGGGAACCGCCCACCCTCCATCTGAAAAACCTGATTTCGCATCGGCGGCAAATTCACCCGCTCTGTCCGACCGGCTAAAACTCAACATCGAGAAAACAAGCACCGACAAGATGACGCCCGATGGCAAGGCGGAAGTCGGCCTCAAGGCACGATTCAGCGACAAAGATGGCAAGTCGCTGCCGGGCGGGAAAATCAGCGAATGGAAGATAGATGGCGCGATCCAAAGGGTTGGGGCCAAACTCCGAACGGAGCCTTTCCTTACCACACAACTGAAACAAGGAACTCACCAAGTCGAAGTGACTGGCGTCGGTGCCGATGGGAAATCAATTCACACGTCCGCAAGCATCGAAATCGACATTCAATCCAGTGTGCGACTCAAGCCTGCCCCGTGACTTCATTCTAATGTCTGATTCATCCAGAGGGTTCTGTTTTGCCGATGAAAGTCAGCCGTACTGGTTTCGTGACTTGGAGGCAACCGGGATGGGGATTCTACTGTAAAAAACCATTGTCAATTTTGAAAGCCCCGCTATTCTTCCCGCCCCATGCCGAAATCCATCGCCCGTCGCAAAACCAAAAAAGCCGTGGCCAAGCGCTTCAAAATCACCGCCAGCGGCAAGATCAAGCGTGGTCACGCCTCAATGCGCCATCTTCTGAGCAGCCGCAGTTCGAAACGAAAACGCCAGCTCGGCAAGTCCGGTTCAGTCCACAAGACCGACATGGCGCGCATCAAGGAGAACCTGCCGTTTCATTGATTTTCTGAACGTCGAATTTTTCGACGTTCGCCGTCCTCCCGCCTGCCTGGCTTTCGCCGGGCTAACGCGCGGGCGAGGCAGGGAGGACACCAGGCAAAAAACAGCCCGCTCGGAGAAACCAACATGCCAAGATCCACCAACGCCCCCGCCAGCCGGGAGCGCCGCAAACGCTGGCTCGAGAAAGCCAAGGGCTTTCGCGGCCGTCGCTCAAAACTTTACCGCTACGCCAAGGACGCCCTCTTCAAAGCGCAGACTTGGGCCTACCGCGACCGCAAGACGCGGAAGCGCAATTTTCGTTACCTCTGGATTCAGCGTATCAATGCCGCCGCGCGCGCGAACGGCCTGACCTACAGCCGTTTCATGGAAGGCCTCAAAGCCGCCGGCATCACGCTCGACCGCAAGGTTCTTTCCGACATCGCCATCACGGATGATGCCGGATTCCAAGCCATCGTGAAGAGCGTCGTCGCGGCGCTGGAGCAGAAGAAGGCCGCGTAACAAACCGTCGATTTATCGATCGCCGGTTGTTGATTTGAAGCGGCGCGCGGATTGATTTCCGCGCGCTGTTTTTTTAAACGCAGAGACGCAAAGAGCGGCAAAGATTCGCAGAGGAAGTGTTTATTTTTTTTGGTTTAACTCTGCGACCCTCTGCATCCTCCGCGCCTCTGCGTTAAAAAATATAAAATTCCGCGATGGAAACTGAACTCGAACAAATCCGCGCCGAGGCTTTCGCCGAAATCGGGCAGGCGCAGGATGAAGCGGCGGTCGAGGCCGTGCGCGTGAAATTTCTCGGCAAGACCGGACGCATTTCGCTGCTCAGCGAAAAAATGCGCGACGTGCCGAAGGAGGACAAGGCGCGCGTCGGCAAGTTGCTGAACGAAATTCGCGCCGCGCTCACATCCGCCATAGACGGTCGCAAATCCGCTCTGGAGGCCGAACGCGACACCCGCGCGCTTGCTGGAGTCGATGTCACGCTGCCGGGCACGCCGGTCGCCGTCGGCGCGCTGCATCCGATCACGCAACTTCAGCATCGGGCCATCGAGATTTTCCGCCGCATGGGTTTCGCGCTCGCCGACGGGCCGGACATCGAGGACGAATTCCACTGTTTCGACGCGCTCAACACGCCCGCCGATCACCCGGCGCGCAACGAGCAGGACACGTTTTATTTTTCCGACGGACGCCTGCTGCGCACCCACACGAGCACGGTGCAGATTCGGACGATGGAAAAATGTGCGCCGCCGGTGCGGATCATCGCGCCCGGAGCGGCGTATCGTCGCGATGAAGTGGACGCGACGCATCTCGCGCAGTTCAAGCAAATGGAAGGCCTCTACGTCGATGAAGGCGTGAGCGTCGCCGACCTGAAGGGCACGATCGAATTTTTCTTCCGCGAGCTTCTGGGAAAAGAAACACGCGTCCGTTTTCGTCCGCACTTTTTCCCCTTCACCGAGCCGAGCTTCGAGATCGATCTCAAAGCGCCCGCGCTCGGTGCCGACAAATGGCTCGAGATGGCCGGATGCGGCATGGTCGATCCGGCGGTGTTTGAGGCCGTGAACAAATCGCGCGGAGACGCTGCGTTCGATCCCGAAAAATTCACCGGCTTTGCGTTCGGCTTCGGTCTCGACCGCCTCGCCATGGTGCTCCACGCCGTGCCGGACATCCGGCTGCTGGTGGAAAACGACGTGCGGTTTTTGGGGCAATTTAAATAACCGCGACGAACGCGACGGACGCGACGATGAACAGAAACGAACTCGAACAGCTTGCGGGAAAAGTGCTCGATGCCGCGTTTGAAGTGCACCGGCATCTCGGGGCGGGACTTCTCGAAAACGCATACGAGATGGCTTTTTGTCACGAACTCGCACAACTCGGAATTGCGTTCGAGCGACAAAAACCGATTTCGGTTTTTTACAAAAATGTGCAGTTGGATTGCGGCTATCGCGCTGATGTCTTGGTCGCAGGCGAAATTTTCGTTGAGCTAAAAAGCTGCGATCAACTTTTGCCAATCCACGAAGCACAAGTTTTGAATTACTTAAAACTTGCCGACAAACGAATCGGTTTCCTCATCAACTTCAACGTGCGTCTGCTGAAGACCGGGCTGAAGCGAATCGTCAATCAACTTACCGACGACGATAACGCGAAAAGCTTTTTCAAATCGTCGCGCCCGTCGCGTTCGTCGCGGTTCAATTTATGAAAGTCTCACTCAACTGGCTCCGTGAATTGGTCGAACTGCCTCCGACGACGGAGGCGCTGTGCGAATTGCTCACGATGGCGGGCGTCGAAGTCGAGGGCGTCGAGACGCGTGGCGCGGCGTTCGACAAAGTCGTCGTCGCGCAGATTCTCGAATCGGCGCAGCACCCGAACGCCGACCGGCTCAGCGTTTGCAAAGTCGATGACGGCTCGGGCGAGCCGAAGCAGATCGTATGCGGCGCGAAAAATTACAAAGTCGGCGACAAGGTGCCACTCGCGCAGGCGGGCGCGGTCTTGCCGGGAGACTTCAAAATCAAAGTCGGCAAGCTGCGCGGCGTCGAGAGCCAGGGGATGCTGTGCAGCGCCAAAGAACTGCGGCTCGCGGATGACGCCGAAGGTTTGCTCATCCTGCCTGCGGAAGCGCACGTCGGCATGCCGATTGGCGAGCTGTTTCCGGCGGACACGATCCTCGATTTGGAAATCACGCCGAACCGCCCTGACTTGCTGAGTTACTTCGGACTCGCCCGCGAAATCGCGGCGCTGACAAATGTAGCGCAAGCTTCCAGCTTGCTGAGCGCCGAGATGCAAGTTGGAAGCTTGCGCTACGATGACGTTCACATCGACGCGCCAGACCTATGTCCCTTTTACTCCGCGCGGAAAATTTTCAACATCAATGTCGGGCCAAGTCCCGACTGGCTGCGCGCGAAGCTGGAAGCGTCGGGATTGCGGACGATCAACAACGTCGTGGACATCACGAATCTGGTGCTGCTCGAAACCGGCCAACCGCTGCACGCTTTCGACGCGGACAAAATCCGCGGCGGAATCCAGGTGCGGCTCGCGCGGGACGGCGAACAGTTCCTGGCGCTGGACGGGAAGACTTATCAACTCAACGCCACCGATTTGGTGGTTGCCGATTCGGAGCGCGCCGTCGCCATCGCCGGCGTGATGGGCGGCGAAGAAACCGGCGTCACCGCCTCGACACGCAACGTCATTTTGGAGAGCGCGTATTTTCAGG